>NZ_LZMK01000274.1:0-842 GCF_001665865.1 Nocardia sp. 852002-20019_SCH5090214
ACCAGAATCGTCGTCAGCCGCGGTTGCGGTGCTCGGTTCGGTCAGTTGCAGGAGGCTGCGAACGGATAGCACGGCGGTGCCGGCGGCGGCGCGGCCGGTGCCGGTGCCACCTGCTGGGGCGCGACCGCGGGCGCGGTGCTCACCGGCGCGGTGTCGTCGGTGCGGGTGGGATGGGCGTGGGTGAGAGCCAGCACCACCAGCAGCAGGACCACACCACCCACCACCGCGCCGAGGACGGCAAGGATCGGCGTCGGCGAGGTGCTGTGATAGCCGTGGAAGTGCGGATTGCGGTAGCGCCCCGGGCGGGCGCGGCCGCGGCGCGCGCTCACCGGCCCCGCCGTGCTATCCGTTCGCAGCCTCCTGCAACTGACCGAACCGAGCACCGCAACCGCGGCTGACGACGATTCTGGTCCGGGCCCGGCCCCGAGAGTTCCGATCTGCCTGGCCGGGCCCGGCACCGCTCAGCATAGGGCCGTCCGCAACCCCCGCCATGGCCACCGGCCGGAGCCCGGTCGGACCGGGGTGCGGGTCCGGTACCCGAAATGGGGTACGGCCGCCGAGCCGCAGAGCCCCTGAGCGCAGTGCGATGTTTCCTGTCTTTGTGGTTTCCGGTTGGGACGGGTGAGGCACATGATGCGCGGGGCAACCGCACCTGCCCAACCTCCTTCCTTCCGGTCCCATTTTCCGGTCACACCTCTTGCACCACGGCGTGTCAGAGGGGGAGTTTCGTCCGGAAGAAACTTGTAGCCTGGCCGTATGGTCGCCTCCCGGTCGTGTCTTCAGTGCGGAAACCCGGTGACGTGGAAAGGCACCGGAAGACCACCGATCTGGTGCAGCAGCAG
>NZ_LZMK01000275.1:0-9234 GCF_001665865.1 Nocardia sp. 852002-20019_SCH5090214
GGTACTCCTTGGTGGGGAACATGGAGTAGATCCGCTTCAGCGACAGGCCGGACACTTCGCGGATCCGGTCCATGCCCACCGCCTGCACGCCGTGCGCGTACATCAACCGCTCGGCGGCGTCGAGCAGCGCCGTGCGGTCGGAGGCATTGCGTTCGGCGCTGAGCGCGGCGGGCATGGACCGGACTCCCTTGACATCGAGAACGTACGTTCCCTACTGTAACGCATCGGTGGAGAATGAACGTTCTCCGTTGAAAGGCAGGAATCCGATGTCCGAAACACGCCCGCCCTATCCGCCGTTCACCCTGGAAACCGCCGCACAGAAGGTGCAGGCGGCCGAGGATGCGTGGAACACCCGCGACCCGCAGCGGGTCGCGCTCGCGTACACCCCCGACTCGGCCTGGCGGAACCGGGACCAATTCATCACCGGCCGGGAGCAGATCGTCGAATTCCTGACCGCGAAATGGGAACGCGAACTCGGCTACGCGCTGCGCAAGAGCCTGTGGGGCTTCCGCGGAAACCGCATGGCCGTCCGGTTCCAGTACGAATGGCACGACCGTACCGGTCAGTGGTGGCGCAGCTACGGCAACGAGTTGTGGGAATTCACCGATCACGGGTTGATGGCACGCCGGGAGGCGAGCATCAACGACGTGCCCATCACCGAGGCCGAACGCCGGATATTCGGTCCGCGCCCGGCCGAGGAGCACGGGGTCGACATTCCCCTGCGGTAGCCATCGGCGGTGATCAGTAACCGGCGGCCGGATCGATTCGGGCGATGAGCTCACGTCCTTGCGCGAAGCGGCGGACGTTCTCGGCGACGTGTTCGGCGAACGCGGCCGTCCGCAGCTGCGGCGGGTTGGAATCGTGCGGGGTGATGATCACATTCGGGAGGTCCCAGAGCGGATGGCCATCGGGGAGCGGTTCGGGATCGGTCACGTCCAGGCCCGCGCCGCCGATGGCGCCCTGCCGCAGTGCGGCGACCAGAGCCTCGGTGTCGATGAGCGAGCCACGGGCGACATTGACCACCCACGAATGCGGTTTCAACTGGGCGAGTTCGTCTTTGCCGATCAGGTGCCGGGTGCCGTCGGTGGCGGGGGCGGCGACGACCACGTGATCGGCGCGAGCCCACACCTCCGAAAGCCGCTCCGCCGGAATCGTGTCCGCCACATTGGGAGCCTCGATCGGCCGGCCGGAGCGGCTGACGGCGATCACCCGGGCCCCGAACGGCTCCAGCATGGCGATGACCTCGCGACCGATACCGCCCGCGCCGACCACCGCGACGGTCGCCCCGCGCAGGGTCCCGATATGGGGGAAGAATTCGCCCTGCCGCCAGCTGTGGGCGCGGATATGTTCCGGCAGATACCGCACACCGGCGAGCAGCAGCGCCATCGTGCCCTCGGCAACACTTTTCGCGAAAGCACCCGCGGCCGAGGTGAACACCACATTCGGGCAGCGTTCGAAGATGCCGGCGGCGAAGAACTCCTCGACCCCGGCGGAGTACAGCTGCACCCATTCGATCGATGCGGGCAGGTCGGGGAATCCGTTCGGACCGCCGTCCCACACCAGCGCCCTGGCCTCACCCAGCTCCGCGAGTTGTGCTCCCGCGCCGGTGATCGCCTGTGCCACAAGGTCGTCGGTTATCGGTGCCAGTGCGATGCGGGGTGCGCCCGTCATGCCTCGTGTGCTCCTTCGTCCTCGTCGAGGTCCACCTCGACCCGGTCGCGGTCCGCCCATTCCAGCAGCGTATTCAGGTCGAAGACCGCGTCGTCGATGCCCGCGTGCAGATCGCCGACTTCGGCGTAGCGGGCGGGGACGGTGTTGATCGTGAAGTCGTTCGGTTCGATATCGGGAATCTCGTTCCACCGCACCGGGGTCGAGACGGTCGCGGCCGCATTCCCGCGCACCGAGTAGGCGGCGGCGATGGTGTGATCGCGGGCGTTCTGGTTGTAGTCGACGAACAGCAGTGCCGGATCGCGGTCGCGGCGCCACCACGTCGTGGTCACATCATCGGGGGCGCGGCGCTCCACCTCCTGCGCGAAGGCCAGCGCGGCGCGGCGCACCTGCTGGAAGCCGTGCTCGGGGGCGATGCGCACGTAGATGTGCAGGCCGTGTCCGCCGGAGGTTTTGGGCCAGCCGACCGCGCCCAGCTCGTCGAGAACCTCGTGCGCGACCTCCGCGACGCGCTGAACCCGCGACCACGGGCAATCCGGCATCGGATCCAGATCGATGCGCCATTCGTCCGGCTTCTCGGTGTCGAAGCGGCGCGAATTCCACGGATGGAACTCCACCGTCGACATCTGCACCGCCCAGATCACGTCCGCCAGTTCCCGCACGCACAGTTCGTCCGCATACCGGTTGTAGCGCGGAAAGTGCACGCGCACGGTCGGAATCCAGTCCGGCGCCCCCGCCGGCAGCCGCTTCTGATGTACCTTCCCGCCCGGCAATCCCTTCGGGAAGCGGTGCAGCATGCACGGCCGGTCCCGCAGGGCGTTGACGATCCCGTCGCCGACGCTCAGGTAGTACTGCACCAGATCGAGTTTCGTCGCCCCGAGTTCCGGGAAGTACACCCGATCGGGATTCGACACCCGCACCGTATGCTCGCCGACCGTCAACTCCACCGCCGGCGTCGACTTACTGGTCACCGGATCGACGATAGTGGGTGATCGATCGCCGGGCACTGTACGCGCCGCGTGCGGGCCTCACGTCGGGGTCGCCAGGGCGAAGGGGAGGACGGCGGGGGCGCCGGCGTGGCGGAGGGTGCGGGCCGCGAGGGTGAGGGTCCAGCCGGTGTCGGTGTGGGTGTCGACCAGCAGGACGGGAGTGTCGAGCCCGGTGAGGTCGGGGGTTTCCCACGAGTCGAACAGGGCTGCGACGCGGTGGGCGGAGTTGGCCGCCGACACCGGTGGCCGGTCGGGCCGGGTGTGCAGGACCCCGAGGTCGGTGAGACGGCCGATGCGCGCCAGGCGGGCGGCCAGGTCGGCGGCCAGCGCGGGATGCGTCGCCGATTGCAGTGCCATCACCGCTCCGGGGCGCTGCGTCCAATTCCATTCGCGCAGAACGGCGATGCAGGCGTCGACGATGTGGTCGGGTGCGGGGCCGTCGGGGGCGTCGAGCAGCGTTCGCAGGCGCTGGCCCCACCCCAGATCGCTGAGCCGGCCCAGCACCCGGCCCACCTCGGGGCCGTCGGAAATTTTGCCGGACAACGGAACTCCCAGCTTCGACAGCCCGGTCGGCCATTGCTTGCGGGGGAGCAGATCGATTCCGGGCCGGTCCAGCCGGGCGCGGATGGTGGCCACCTCGGCGGCGTCGACCGAGACGTCGAAACGGCGACCGGTGCAGTTGTCGCAGCGACCACACCCGGGCGCGTCCGGGGCGAGGCCCGGATCGTCGAGTTGGCGGCGCAGGAAGTTCATCCGGCACTCGGTGGTGCTCTGATACTCGAGCATGGCGTTCTGTTCCGCTTCGCGCGCCCGGTCGAGGCGCTCGTAGCGTTCGGTGTCGTAGGTCCACGGTTGCCCGGTGGCCAGCCAGCCGCCGCGCACCCGCCGCACGGCGCCGTCCACATCCAGCACCTTGAGCACCATCTCCAACCGCGACCGGCTCAGTTCCACCAGCGGTTCGAGGGCCACCGTGGACAGGGGCCGTTCGTAGTCCAGCGCGGCCAGCACCGACCGCACCACCTGCTCCCGCGGAAAGGCCACGGAGGCAAAGTAATTCCAGATCCGCCGGTCCTCGGGACCGGGCAACAGGATGACCTCCGCGCGGTTGGAAGGGCCGGAACCGCTCGCGACCAGTCCGCGTCCGGCGCGGCCGACCTGCTGGTAGTAGGCGATGGGGGAGGAGGGGGCGCCGACGTGGACCACGAAGCCGAGGTCGGGTTTGTCGAAACCCATGCCGAGCGCCGACGTGGCGACCAGCGCCTTGACGTCGTTGTCCAGCAGGGCCTGTTCGAGGGTTTCGCGTTCCCCGGGTTCGGTGCGGCCGGTGTAGGCCGCAACGGGGTAGCCGTGGTCGGCGAGGACGTCGGCCAAGTCGTGGGCGGCCGCGACGGTGAGGGTGTAGATGATTCCGGAGCCGGGCAGCTCGCCCAGTTGCCGGCTGAGCCAGGTGGTGCGCTGGACGGCGTCGTCGATCCGCACGACGGACAGATGCAGCGACTCCCGGTCCAGGGTGCCGCGCAACACCAGGGTGTCGGTGCCGATCTGCGTGGCGACGTCGGTGACCACGCGGTCGTTGGCGGTCGCGGTGGTCGCCAGCACCGGGATGTCCTCGCCGAGGTCGGCGATCAGGGTGCGGATGCGGCGGTAGTCGGGGCGGAAATCGTGGCCCCAGTCGGAGATGCAGTGCGCCTCGTCGACCACGACCAGGCCGGCGTCGGCGGCCAGTTTGGGCAGCACCGAATCGCGGAAATCGGGATTGTTCAACCGTTCCGGACTGACGAGCAGCACATCGACCTCACCGGCGGCGACCCGCTGATGGATCTCGTCCCATTCGGTGACGTTGCCGGAGTTGATCGTCTCCGCGATCACGCCCGCCCGGCGCGCGGCGGCGACCTGGTTGCGCATCAACGCCAGCAGCGGTGACACGATCACCGTCGGCCCGCGCCCCTGCGACCGCAGCAACCGGGCGGCGATGAAGTACACCGCCGATTTGCCCCAGCCGGTGCGCTGGACGACGAGCGCCCGCCGCCGCTGGACGACCAGCGCTTCGATGGCCGTCCACTGATCCTCGCGCAGCCGCGCCTCGGGCCCGGCCAGCTCGCGCAGCAGGGATTCGGCGGATTCGCGCAGCTCGGTGGTAGTCACGCGCTCCATCGTGCCCGACCCCTCCGACACCTGGCCACCATCCGGCTACAGCCGCACCCCGTGCCCGGAAACTCGGTCCGAGAACCGGCCGGCCTGGCGGAGGACCGCCCGGTCGCGGCGATATCTAACCGGTTTCGGCGGCCAGCGCCAGCAGCCGGTCCCGGACGAGGTCCGGTCGCTCCTCCGGGATGAAATGCCCGCAGCCGTGGACATATTCGACGGTGTAGTCGTCGGCCCGCGCGGTCTCCGCGGCCGCCAGCGCCGGGTGGATGGCCGCGTCGCCGGTGCCGAACAGCGCCCGGATCGGGATCGTCGCGCGGCGGCGTTCCGGATGGCGGGCGGCGGGAAGTTCCCGCAACCAGAAGGTGCGGTAGGTGTCGGTGGCCGCGCGGGCCACCGCCGGATCGCGGAACCGCTCGCCGTAGATCCGGGCGAGTTCCGGGGTGAACGTGCGCCGGGCCTCGGCGTCGAGCCGCAACAGGCGATCGACGAACGGCGTGTACCGCTGCAACGGCACGCCGAATGTGGCCACGAGCGGCTGGTACATCAGGAAGCGCCACGCATGCGGCGCGAAGGTCTTGGCGGTGATCCACGGGTGCGCGATATTGAGCGGCAGATAGCCCTCGAACCGCTCCGGCTCCCGCAGCACCATCAGGAATCCGACGAACCCGCCCCAGTCGTGACCGCCGAGCAGCAGCCGGGACAGTTCGAGCTCGTCCACCAGCGCCAGCAGATCGGAGGCGACGTCCTCCTTGGCCCAGCGATGCGGAGGTGGTCCGGACCATCCGTACCCCGGCAGATCCGGGGCGATGAGGCGCAGCCCGGCGGGAGGATCGGCGAGCAGATGCCGATAGGCGTAGTGGTGCTGAGGCCATCCGTGCAGCAGCAGCACCGGCCGGCCGTCGGGCACACCGGCCTCGGTGACGTGGAATCGCACGCCGCGGGCCTCGATGAAACTGCGGCGCACTCCGGGAATTTCGGGCGGTCGGGCAGATCCGGATGTCGAGGGCATAGCCGATGCTAACCATCGGCAACCCGGGACCGCCACGCCACGAACGTTTTCCGCCCGGCGTCGGGCATTTTCGGCCGCGAGGCAGGACAATGAGGGCGATCGGACTGCGAGGTCCACTGGCATGCGCGGGAATGCGGGAGGAACGGGCGATGGCCAAGAAGTTCGAATCACCTGCGGATTGGGCCCCACCGGGGGCGCAGTTCCAAAGCCGCGGTGTCACCAGCCGGACCCTCTCGGGCGTGTTGTTCGGGCTGATCGTGACGCCCATCGGAATCGCGTTCGCCGCCAAGGGGGGAGCCGATATCCGGTACTGGGTCATCGTCGGTGCGGTGACCGATCGCTGGACCGCGGCGCTGGAGATCTTCGGCGGTTCCCTGCTCTTGTTGTTCGTCGCCGCGATGGCAGCCTTCTCGCCGGTCGGCACGATCGTGGCCAGTCTGGTGTGGGGGATCTTCCCCGGTGTGCTGCATCTGCTGTACCCGGACGACACCTTCCGCCTGATCGGCGACCTCCCCTTCACCGACGCCACGATGCAGGTGGCGCTGCACTCCTGGGTGACCTACGGCTTCGCCCTCATCTCGGGCATGATGCTGCTGGGCGCGGGCATGGTCGGAGTGCTGCGCAAATGACTCCGGTCGTTCCGGCATGCCGACCCGGCATGCCGGAACGAATCCGCATTCAGCCCTTCACGCACAGCACCTGACGCAGCGTCGCGACCACGTCGACCAGATCGCTCTGCGCCGCGATCACGGTGTCGATGTCCTTGTAGGCCGCGGGGATCTCGTCGATCACCCCGGCGTCCTTGCGCGACTCCACGCCGTCGGTCTGCGCGATCAGATCCGCGACGGTGAACTGCCGTTTGGCCGCATTGCGGCTCATGCGGCGGCCCGCACCGTGCGATGCGGACTGGAACGAGGCGGGATTTCCCTTGCCCCGCACCACATACGAGCGGGTACCCATGGATCCGGGGATCAGAGCGAGGTCACCGGCCCCGGCCCGCACCGCGCCCTTGCGGGTCACCAGCATCGGCATGCCGTCGATGATCTCTTCCGACACGTAGTTGTGGTGGCAGGAGATGGGCTCGTCGAAACGTACTGCCAGCGAATCGAATTCGTCACGCACCGCACCACACACCAGGTCGAGCATCACCGCCCGATTGCGCGCCGCGTACTCCTGCGCCCAGGTGAGGTCGCGCCGGTAGGCATCCATTTCCGGTGTGCCGGAAAGGAATACCGCCAGATCGCGATCCGGCAGGTCCCGGTTCTGCGGCAGGGTGCGTGCCACGGCGATATGCCGCTCCGCCAGTTCCTTGCCGATATTGCGGCTTCCGGAGTGCAGCAGAATCCACACGCGCTGTTCGGTGTCGAGGCAGACCTCGATGAAGTGGTTGCCGCCGCCGAGGGTGCCCATCTGCTTGTGCGCCTTGGACTCTCGCTGCTGCACCGCCGGGTCGAGATCGCCGAACCGGCTCCAGAACGCGGACCATCCGGCCCGCAGCGTGGCGCCGGTCGCCCGGCGGCCGTGCACGTCCATCTGCAGGCGGGTGACCTTCACCGGCTCCTTGTGCGCGTTGAATCCGACCGGAACGGCCGCCTCGATGCGCGAACGCAGCGAATGCAGATCGTCCGGCAGATCGGAGGCGGTCAGCGAGGTCGCGACCGCTTCCATCCCGCAGCCGATGTCGACGCCGACTGCGGCCGGGGCGACGGCGTCCTTCATGGCGATGACGGACCCGACCGTGGCTCCCTTACCGAGATGCACGTCGGGCATCACGCGGACGCCGTAGACCCATTCCAGTTGGGCGAGGGTGCGCAGCTGCTGCAGCGCGGCCGGCTCGACCTCGTGCTCGTGGGCCCACATGAGCGTCTGCGCCTTGGTGCCGCGCAGCTCGACGGGAAACATGATCCGATCCTTTCGTGAACGAACTCTCCCTGTTCACGGTAGGGATCTCGGGGCGAGGACGCACTCGAATATTCGATCGGTTGCCCGCCGCGGGCGACCGCGCGTCAGCCCATCGGCCGGAACCTCCGCTGGACGGTCACGGCGTGCTCCCTGCGCGCAGCGCGAACGCCCGGCGCAGTGCCGTGAAGGCGCGTTCGTTCGCGGTGGCGGTGTCGGGCAGCACATCGCCCATGGTCATGAAGCCGTGGAACATGCCCTCGTAGCGGTGCACCTCGACCGGGACACCGGCCGCGGCCAGGTGTGCGCCGTAGGCCTCGCCCTCGTCGCGCAGTGGGTCGTACTCCGCGGTGGCGATATGCGCCGGCGGCAGCCCGGCCGGATCCGCCAGCAGGGGCGCCGCGTACGGGTCGGTGCCGTCGGCATCGCCGAGGTACTGCTCCCAGTACCAGCGCAGATGATCGTCGGTGACGAAATAGCCCTGTGCGTTGTCCCGGTACGACGCGCCGGCGCGCGTCGGGTCCAGCATCGGATACATCAGCAGCTGCGCTGCCACCGCCGGGCCGCCCAGATCGCGCGCCATCAGGGCCGCGACCGCCGCCAGATTGGCGCCCGCGCTGTCCCCGGCCACGGCGATCCGGGTGGGGTCGCCGCCGTATTGCGCGATGGCCGCGCCGATCCAGCACAGCACGGCGTACGCGTCCTGTGCGGCGGCCGGGAACCGATGTTCCGGGGCTTGCCGGTAATCCACCGAAACCACCAGTGCGCCGGTCTCGTTCGCCATCGTCCGGCAGAACTGATCGTGGCTGTCGAGACTGCAGATCACGAAGCCACCACCATGGCAGAACAGCACGACCGGCAGCGGCTCGGCGCCACCCCGCGGGGTGTACACCCGCACCGGGATGTCGACCTCACCAGGGCCCGGGACGGTCGAATCCCGCACCGTCGCAACCGGAATCGGCACAACCGGCGCCGCGGGGCGAGACGCGAGCTGTCGCCGGGCCTGGACCGCGTCGAGCACTTCGGTCCCGAGCTTGGGAAACGCGGCGGTCGCCGCATCGACCACCGCGCGTGTATGCGGCGTCATCGGCATGGGCTACCGCCCGTCGCCGCGTAAGCGTTCGGCCTGCTCACGGTGCCTCCTGCGGTTCCGGAGGCATGAACTTTCCGGCGGCGAGTCCGCCGTCGACGGTGACTTCCGCGCCGGTGACATACGACGATGCGTCCGAGGCGAGGAAGGCGACCAGCTCCGCGACCTCCTCCGGCACGCCGGTGCGCTGCAGCGGCAGGGTCGGGAAGCTGCCGGGACCGGTGGTCAGATACGGGACCATCGGGGTCGCGATCGGGCCGGGGTGGACGGAGTTGACGCGAATTCCCTTGGGCCCCAGTTCGAGTGCCGCGGTCTTGGTGAGACCGCGCAGCCCCCATTTGGAGCTGCCGTACGCGGAGTGGCCCATCAGCCCCTCGAGCCCGGCCTGTGACGAGATGTTCACGATCGACCCGCCCGCCCCGGACATCGGC
>NZ_LZMK01000276.1:0-44543 GCF_001665865.1 Nocardia sp. 852002-20019_SCH5090214
GACGACCTTCGCTTTACAAGAGCGGTGCTCTACCACTGAGCTAAGGAGGCGGGTGAAGCGGTGCCAAGATCACCGGGCGAATTCCGGGGCGGCTGCACGCCTGGGCGCGGGCGGCGGACGGAACATGGCTGGGGCTGGTGGAATTCGAGTTGCGCACCGGGAACGGGCGCAGTCGGCTACCGGTGACCCAATGGTGTCCGGCGCATGCGTTGATCATGCGGGGCGGGTGCGGGCCGCCGGATTAGCGGCCCGCCACATCGCTACGCGGAGCGGCGATTTCCGGCCGCCGCGGGCTCGGCGACCGGGACCAGACCGGCGAGTGCCGTGGGCAGCGGGTCTCGGTGCAGAACTCCGAGGCGCTGGGTGGCGCGGGTGAGGGCCACGTAGAGTTCGGCCGCGCCCCGCGGCCCATCGGACAGGATGCGCTCCGGTTCGACGACGAGTACGGCATCGAACTCGAGGCCCTTCGTCTCCGATGCCGCAACCGTGCCGGGGACGCCGGGCGGGCCGATCACGACGGCGGTGCCCTCGCGACCCTCCTCGTCGCGAACGAAATCCGCGATGGCGGAGGTCAATTCGCTTTCGTCGACGCGGCGCGACCACGGCCGCACGCCACAGGCACGCACCGACTCGGGTGACCGCGCATCCGGCGCGAATTCGGCGAGAACCGCCGCCGCGACCGCCATGATCTCGGCCGGCGTCCGGTAGTTCACCGTCAGGGAGCGATAGCGCCACCGGCCGGGAACATAGGGCTCGAGCATGGCGTCCCACGATGTCGCGCCGGCGGTCGAACGACGCTGGGCGAGGTCGCCGACCACGGTGAAGGAGCGGCCCGGACACCGCCGCATCAGCACCCGCCAGTCCATCTCGGAGAGCTCCTGCGCCTCGTCGACCACGATGTGGCGATAGGTCCAATCCCGGTCGGCGGCGGCGCGTTCGGCCAGATCACGGGTATCGCGATCGGCGAATCGGTCGGCGAGGTCCTCGGCGTAGAGCAGGTCGGTGGCGAAGAGGTGGTCCTCGTCGTCCATCGAATCCTCGCGGCCGGTCATGAGCTCCAAAACCCCTGCGGCATATCGGGCTTCGGCCGCACGTTCACGTTCCACGGTGTCGTCCGCCGGCTTCTCCCGGCCCAGCAGATCGACCAGTTCGTCGAGCAGCGGTACATCCGACACCGTCCACGCGGCGCCGTCGGCACGCCCGAGGGCCGGGTCGGCGCCTGCCGCTCGCAACCGCTCGGACGACGAATACAGCTCGGCCAGTAGCTTTTCCGGGGTGAGCACCGGCCAGAGCTGGTCGAGCGCGGCAGCGAACTGCTCACTCTCGGCGAGCTCGGCGACGAGGTCGGCGCGCAGGTTCTCCCACGCCTCCCGGTCGTCGCGGGTGATCCAGCCCTTGCCGATCCGCGCGATCGCGCGCTCGGTGATCACGTAGGTGACGATCTCGCGGAACACCGCACGCGCCTCGTTGTGCGGCAGACCGCTGGTGCGCGCCTCCTCGCGCGCCCATTCCGCGGTCGCCGCATCGATGCGCGCGGTGACATCGGTCAATTCGATGGTCAGCGGTTCCGCCGGCAAGCACTGCCGGTCCGCGACCGCGGCGGCGAGCACATCCAGCATGCGCAGCGAACCCTTGATGCGCACCGCATCCGGAGTGTCCTCGGCGGTCACGTGCAGGCCCGGCACCAGATCGCCCGTGGTGGTGAAGACGACGTTGGTTTCGCCGAGCGACGGCAGCACGCGGTCGATATGACGCAGAAAGGCCGGATTGGGTCCGACCACGAGAACGCCGTGGCGCTCCATCTGCTCGCGCTGGGTGTAGAGCAGATAGGCGACGCGATGCAGCGCCACCACCGTCTTGCCGGTACCGGGTCCGCCCTCGATCACCAGCACGCCGGGATGATCGAGCCGGATGATCTCGTCCTGTTCGGCCTGGATGGTGGCCACGATGTCGCGCATGCCCTCGCCACGAGGCGCGTCGACGGCCGCGAGCAGCGCCGCATCCCCGCGTTCCCCGGCGCCCGGACGGCCGAAGATCTCGTCGGTGTAGTCGACGACGCGGCGGCCGCGGAAATGGAACTGCCGGCGCCGCCGCATCCGCTCCGGGCTGGCGGCGGTGGCGGTGTAGAAGGCCCGTGCCGCCGGAGCCCGCCAGTCCAGCAGCAACGGCTCGAAGTCGTTGCTCCGCTCGAACAGCCCGATCCGGCCGATATAGGACCTCTCCCCGGAATCGCTGTCCAATCGGCCGAAACACAGGCCGTTGTCGGCCACGTCCAAGCGCTTCACCTCACGCGCCAGCGTGCGCACCTCCACATCGCGGTCCACCAGCGCACCGCCGTTGCCGCGCAACGCCGCGCTGTAGCGGCCCTTCGCCTCGGCGCGCTCGCCGTCGAGGCGTGCGTAGAGCCCGGACACGTAGTCCTGTTCGGCCCGCAACTCGTCCTGATACCCCGGTTCCGACATGTGTCCCTCATTTCCCTGGCTCGACATGGTTCATGTGGACACCCGTGTCCGTCTCGGCCGCTGCGCGTCTCCTCCCGTTTTCGCAGGTACACGGCCTCGGCGGGCCATTGTGCGGCACGACCGGGGCCTTGCCGCAAGCCCCCCACTCCGCTATATATTGAATATGGAAAGAGGTGCACCAGCCTCTTCCGCGATCAGTCGGCGGTCAGCCGCGCACCGACCTCACCCACCGCGCCACGCAAGAGGCGGGCGTACTCGTCCACATCCACCACCTGGGGATCGGCGTGGACCGACAGGGTCACCGTCGTTCCGAGTCCGTGCAGGCCGTGGGTCAGATGCATCACCGCGCCGAGGGCGGGGAAACCGGCGGTGAAGCGGACCGCGCCGCCGGCGATCGACAGATCCGCCTCGCCGCGGTGGACGCTGGAGAGCACGGTGTGGCCCGAGATCCGGTCGGGAACCAGATCCAAGGGATAGCCGGCGATATCGCGACGGAGAACCGGGGCCGGGATCGCGTCGGTGACGCGGTCACGCGCGGACTGCAGCGGATGGGTGGCGCGGATCCGTCGTTCGGCCAGCGCCGCGGCGATGCGGCGCGCCCGCAGCCGCAGGTCCGGTTCCGCGACGCACAGATCGACACCGAGGTCACGATAGTTGTTGTGCGGGACAGCTTTTCGATCGGTCACCACAGGCAGGGCCATCGAGACCTGCGCGCCCAACGGGTCGGCGGATTCGCCGTGGGCGGCAAGATATCGACTCATCGCGACGGAGATCGCGGTCAGCGCGACGACCGTGACCGTATAGCCGGGAACGTGCAGGCTCTCCCCCGCGATCACGCGGACGGCCCGATGCTCCGGCGCCGGCGGGCGGTTCAGCCGGGTCGGCGCGAAATTCGGTGCCGCGGGGGGAATCTCACCCGCCTCGGCGAGGCTGTTCAATTCCCTGTCCGCACGTGCCGCGACGAATCCGCGCCGCACCGTTCGGGCCACGCCGGGCAGGAACGAAAGAAGCGCCAGGGCTTCGACCGCAAGGGTTTCCACAGATGACGCGAACCGGGCTCGCGCCCCGCGGCCGTGATGCCGATCGACCATCGCGCCGGTGGACGATCCGACGCGATCCGAACCGTCACCCGGTTCGGCGACCCCGCGAGCTGCCGCGTCCAAGCCCCGCAACAACTCGCGCGCGATATGCGCGGCCCGTTTTCCGTCCGCCAGCGCATGCGAAAGCTGAAGCACCACAACGAGTGCGGGCCCCGATGCGCCCGGCGCGTCCCGGACGCCGCGATACAGATGGATCCGCCAGATGTATCGCCGCGCCGGTACCGAGTGCGCCAGAATCACCCCCAGCGATGCTTCCACAGTCGTCCACAGCGGCTCCTCGGACGCGTGGACGACGACCTGCGCCTCGTCGAAATCCGCAGGCTCCCAGGCCGGATAAGCGAAACGGTGCTCCCGGATACGGACGTTCAACTCCGGGATTTCGGCGCTGCGCGCGATCACCGCCGCCCGCAGCGCGTCGGCGGACCATCCGGCGTCGTCGAAGCAGTAGAGCAGGAACAGGTCGTTGCAGGCCCGGCGCGACAACCAGAACCTGGTGGCATCCTGCGGTGTCAGTAGATCCACCCGCCGACGATATCCACAACCGTCCACATATCCCGCACCCACCGAGATCCATCGGCACCCGGGATCGGCCGCATCGACCAGCACAACAAGGCCCCGAGTCGCGTCGACTCGGGGCCCATCACCTGATCGCCGGGGTCAGGCGGGACCTAACTTCCCGTCGGTCACGCCCGAGACGAACGCATCCCACTCGCCGGGCGTGAAAGCCAGAATCGGCCCGCTGCCGCAGTCTTTGGTATCGCGAACCCCGACATTGCCGTCACTCAGAAAAGCGACCTCGACACAGTTTCCGTCGGGGCCGCTGTATTTACTCTTGCGCCACACCGCACCGGTCGAATCAACCTTCACCTCAACCTCTCCTTTACCACCGTAGATAACGCGACAATCATGCTTCCATCGTCGCCGGACCCGGGTTTCTCGAGACTCGACGGCTCCACGATGCGCCTGGTCATAGCGCACGAACTACTCGATGAACGGAATGGGCCACGAGGTACACACCGCCATGGTGCGCGCTCGCGGTGACCCCGGGAGAGCACCCTAGCAGCACCCACAATCCATGTCCCGCGTCTTTTCACTTTCAACCACTCGAATTGCGATAAATAATTCCCGTTCACTAATAGCGAGGAAATTGCCAAATGACAGGAGAATGATCCGCTAAACAAAACCGGGCCGCGAAATTCGCTCGGGCACGGCCGCACTACGCCCCGGATAAACCGTGCGGTTGCTCGGTATGGATCATGGAGTAGTGCTGGAACGAGATCGCGACGATGCCGGACACGCCCGAAATGCCCGTCCTCGAGACCGGTTCGGGCGACCACTACCGCCCGGTAGCGTCGGCGTCGCCCGGATTCCGGATGATCTCGACCTCCCACCGGACGAAACCCTGGACTATGCCCAGCGCCTCCTGAACGAGGGACTGGCCTTCAACGCACACGAGGTGCTGGAGGCCGCATGGAAGAACGGACCGTTCGCGGAAAGGATGCTGTGGCAGGGGCTGGCGCAGTACGCCGTCGGCATCACCCACATCCAGCGCGGTAATCCGAAGGGTGCCCGCACCCTGCTCGAGCGGGCGATCGGCCGGTTGTCGGCCACGCCGTCGCCCCCGTACGGCATCGATTCGACCGGGCTGGTCGCACATGCCGAGGGTCTGCTGGCGGATCTGGATGCCGGCCGCGAGATTCCGGAAGACGCGCTGTGCCCCCGGCTGCGCGGATGATCCCGCATACCGCCGGGGCGGGTCGCTTCGCCCCCAGCCCCTCCGGTGACCTGCACCTGGGCAATCTCCGCACCGCCCTGCTGGCGTGGTTGTTCGCCCGCAGCACCGCACGCAATTTCCGGCTGCGGATCGAGGACCTGGACCGGGTGCGGCCGGGTGCGGAAAAGCGTCAGCTCGAGGATTTGGCCGCGGTCGGGCTGGACTGGGACGGCCAGGTGGTCCGGCAATCGGAGCGCACCCCGCAGTATGCGGCAGCGATCGAGCGGCTCGGCGCGGCCGGCATGACCTACGAGTGTTATTGCACGCGAAAGGAGATCCAGAAGGCCGTCTCCGCACCGCACGGCCCGATGGGCGCCTATCCGGGGACCTGCCGCGACCTGAGCGAGGCGCGGCGGGCGGCCAAGCGCGCCGAGGGTCGCCCCGCCGCACTGCGGCTGCGCTCGCAGACCACGGAATTCGAGATCGTCGACGAAATCCACGGCCGGTATCGCGGGCTGGTCGACGATTTCGTGCTGCGTCGCGGCGACGGAACGGCGGCCTACAACCTCGCGGTTGTGGTGGACGATGCGGCCCAGGGCTTCGACCAGGTCGTTCGCGGTGACGATCTGCTGCCCTCGACACCGCGGCAGGCCTATCTGGCCACGGTCCTCGGACTCGCCGTACCCTCCTACGCGCACGTCCCGCTGGTGCTCAACATCGAGGGCGCGCGGCTGGCCAAGCGCGACGGTGCCGTAACCCTGCGCGACAGAACCGCTCTCGGCGAGACGCCGCGTCAGGTTTTCACCTTGCTCGCGGCCTCGCTCGGCCTGCGGGGCGAGACACCGCGCGCGCTACTGGATCAGTTCACTCCGGCGACGGTGCCGCACGAACCGTGGATTCTGGACCCCGAACATCCGGATCCACTGCGCCACAGCTGATCCGGCGACGGTGCGTCCGGCGATCCGGACGCACTGCTGCTCCCGCCCGGCTCCTACCAGTTCGCGGCCGCGACGTTGACGATCACCCACACGATGGTGAGCACGATGCCGACGGCACCGACCCAGATTCCGCCGAGCGCCATACCGCGGCCTTGACCGCCGCGCTCCTTGATCTGGTTCAGCGCGATCACACCCAGGATGATCCCGACGATCGATCCGATACAGGTGCACAGTCCCAGGATCGACGCGATCAGCGAACCGATCGCCAGTCCGTTGGTGCCCTGTTGCGGCGCCGCGTAGCCGTAGGGCTGATACGGCGTCGCGGCCGGATAGCCGTAGCCGGGCTGACCGTAGGGCTGCTGCTGCGGATAGCTCGGGTAGGACTGCTGCTGTTGCGGCGGCGGGGTCGGCTGCTGGTAGGGAGACGACTGCTGATGCGGGGCCGAGGAGTATCCGGCCTGCGGATTGGGCGGCGGGGTGGGCTGCTGCGGCGGGGTCGGCGGAACCGACTGGTGGCCGCCCGAATCGGACGAGACACCTTCGCCGCCGTACTGTTTCCACCATTCGTCGGAATCGCCGGGATTCGTCATCGGTCCAGCCTATTCCACCGGGCCGGGTTGCCGGTATCGTGCACAGGTCGTGAGTGAGACACAAGAAACGACACCGACCGGGGAGTCTGGACGCCCCGCGGTCGAACACGCAGCATTCGCGCAGGCCGCGGGGGGTCCCTTCACGCTGATCGTGACCTTGTTCACGGCGACGCTGATGATTTCCAACATCTGCGCGACCAAGGGCGTGCAGTTCTTCACCGGCCACGAGGTGTCCCTCGGACCCATCGAAATCCTGCCGATCACCACCGACGGAGCATTTTTCCTGTTCCCCCTCGCCTATGTGATCGGCGACGTGCTGAGCGAGGTGTACGGCTTCAAGGCCGCCCGCCGCACCATCTACTACGGCTTCGGCATGCTGATCCTGATGGTGGTCTGCTTCTGGATCGCGATCGGCCTGCCGGCGGCCGGGTTCTACGACAATCAGGACGCGTTCCGCACCGTCGCCGATACCACGCCGCAACTCGTCGCGGCCGGGCTCGCCGGTTATGTGGTGGGCCAGTTCCTGAACTCGATGACGCTGGTGCTGATCAAGGAGCGCACCAAGGAGAAGCATCTGTGGGCGCGGCTGCTGGGCTCGACCGTCGCCGGTGAATTCGGCGACACGCTGGTGTTCTGCTCGATCGCGGCGACGGCCATCGGGATCAACACGTGGGGCGCGTTCATCAACTACGTGATCGTCGGCTTCGTATGGAAGACCCTGTGCGAGGTGCTGATCATGCCGATCAGCTACCGCTGCATCGCCTATCTGAAGAAGCACGAACCCAGCTACGCACCGCTGGACAAGCCGGCGCTCTACAGCTGACGCGGAACCGGGCGCGAGGCGGGGCCGTTCCGTTCAGTCGAAGCGGATCCGGCCCTGCCACCGTCCCAGGAACTCCGCCTTGAAGTCGTCGTAGTAGCCGCCCTCGATGCTCGCGCGGATGTCGTCCACGAGCCGAATCGTGAAGCGCTCGTTGTGAATCGTGCACAGCGTCGCGGCGAGCATTTCCTTCGCCTTGAACAGGTGATGGATGTAGGCACGGGTGTAGTGAGCGCAGGTGTAGCAGTCGCAGGTGTCGTCGATCGGGGTGAAATCGCGGCGGAACCGGCTGGTGTTGATGTTGAACCGGCCGGCCGCCACATAGATCGCGGCATTGCGCGCGACGCGGGACGGATTGACGCAGTCGAAGGTGTCGGCGCCGTTCTCGATCGCCACGAAGAAGTCCTCGGGTTCGCTGATACCCAGCAGATGCCGCGGTTTCTCCGCCGGCAGTTCGTCGCAGCACCAGCCCACGATGGTGCCGAGATTGGCCTTCTCCAGCGCGCCGCCGATGCCGTAACCGTCGAAACCCGTTCCGCCGCTTCCCCGCATCGCGTCCAGATCGCGGCAGGCCTTGCGGCGCAGGTCTTCGTACTGCGCACCCTGGATCACCGCGAACAGCGCCTGATACGGCCGGTGCGCGCGTTCGGCGGTGAGCCGCTCGTGTTCGTCGATGCAGCGCTGCGCCCACTCGTGTGTGCGGCGCAGCGATTTCTCCTGATAGCCACGGGTGTTGAACAGCGTGGTCAGTTCGTCGAAGGCGAACATGATGTCGGCGCCGAGGCGGTGCTGGATCCCCATCGACACCTCGGGGGTGAACCGATGGCTCGATCCGTCCAGATGGGAGCGGAAGGTGACGCCGTCGTCGTCGACCACGGCCAGCCGCTCCTTACCCTTCGCGATCACCTCGTCGCTCTGCACGCCGACGGCCTCCATGGCCAGCACCTTCTTGAAGCCGACGCCGAGCGACATCACCTGGAAGCCGCCGCTGTCGGTGAAGGTGGGGCCCGGCCAGTTCATGAACCGGCTCAGGCCGCCCGCCTCGTCGACGATGTCGGATCCCGGCTGCAAATACAGGTGGTAGGCATTGGCGAGCAGGGCCTGCGCGCCGATCTCCGCCATCGCCTCCGGAAGTACCGCCTTGACCGTGGCCTTGGTGCCGACCGGGATGAACGCCGGAGTGACGATCTGCCCGTGGGGCGTGGTGATCACACCGGTGCGGCCGTGCCGCCCCGGCAGCGACGTACCGACGGTGAAGGAGAACTGGTCGGGATCGGACACGCCGCTATCCTGCCAGGCCGGTGACCACGGCCCTCACACCACGTCCAGCGTCTCCTCGTCGACCAGATCCTGATCGACCGCCGCGCCGGTGAACTGCGCGTTGTAGAGGCGGAAGTAGGCGCCGCGCGCGGCCAGCAGCCGCTCGTGAGTGCCCTGCTCGACGATGTGGCCACCCTCCATCACCACGATCAGATCGGCATCGCGGATCGTCGAAAGACGGTGCGCGATAACGAAACTGGTGCGGTCACGGCGCAGCGCGGCCATCGCCTGCTGCACCAGCAACTCGGTGCGGGTGTCGACCGAACTGGTGGCCTCGTCGAGGATCAGGATGGTCGGCTTGGCCAGGAAGGCGCGGGCGATGGTGATCAGTTGCTTCTCACCGGCGCTGACTCCGGAGCCCTCCTCGTCGATCACCGTGTCGTAACCCAGCGGCAGCGAATGGACGAAGCGGTCCACGTAGGCGGCGCGGGCGGCCGCGAGGATCTCCTCTTCGCTCGCCTCCGGGTTGCCGTAGGCGATGTTCTCGCGGATCGTGCCGCCGAACAACCAGGTGTCCTGCAGCACCATGCCGATCCGCGAGCGCAGCCGGTCGCGGCCGATGCCGGTGATGTCGACCCCGTCGATGGTGATCGCGCCGGAATCCAGTTCGTAGAACCGCTCGAGCAGATTGACCAGCGTCGTCTTACCGGCACCCGTCGGACCCACGATGGCGACCACGTGGCCGGGCTCGGCGACCAGCGAGAGATCCTCGATCACCGGCTTGTCGGGCTCGTAGCGGAACGACACCGCGTCGAATTCGACCCGGCCGCGATCGATCGGGCGCGGATCCTCCTCGCGCGGATCGGGAACCTGCTCGTCGGCATCGAGGATTTCGAAGATCCGCTCGGCCGACGCGACGCCCGACTGCAGCAGATTGATCATCGAACCGATCTGGGTGAGCGGCTGGCTGAACTGGCGCGAGTACTGGATGAAGGCCTGCACCTCACCCAGCGACAGGCTGCCCGAGGCCACGCGCAGACCGCCGACCACGGCGATCAGCACGTAGTTCAGGTTTCCGATGAACATCATCACCGGCATGATCAGCCCGGAGATGAACTGCGCCTTGAAGCTCGCCTGGTAGAGCTTGTCGTTGCGCTTGTCGAATTCCACGCCGACCTCGCGGATGCGGCCGAACGCCGTGACCACCTCGTGGCCGGTGAAGGCCTCCTCGACCTGCGCGTTGACCAGGCCGGTGTACTTCCACTGATCGACGAAATGCGGTTTCGACCGCTTCGCGATCTGGGCCGTGACGACCACGGCGGCCGGGACCGTGAGCAGCGCGATCACCGCCAGCAACGGCGAGATCCAGAACATCATGATCAGGATGCCGATCACCGACAGCACCGACATGACCAGCTGGCTCATGGTCTGCTGCAGGCTCTGCGCCACATTGTCGACGTCGTTGGTCACGCGGGAGAGCACATCGCCGCGGGCGTTGGTGTCGAAATAGCTCAGCGGCAGCCGGTGGATCTTGTCCTCCACCTCGCTGCGCAGCCGCTGCACCGCGCGGTTGATCACCGTGGCCAGCAGATACGCCTGCAACCAGTTGAACAGCGCGGCCAGCACGTAGAGCACCAGAACCAGGGTCAGCACCTGACCCACCGCGCCGAAGTCGACGCCGTGGCCGGGGTTGATGTTCATCGAGGACATCATGTCCGCGAGCCGGTCCTGCCCCTGCGCACGCAGGGACGCCACCGCCTGATCCTTGGTCAGCCCCGCCGGCAACTGCTTGCTGACGACGCCGTCGAAGATGAGGTTGGTCGCCTTACCGAGGATCTGCGGCCCCAGGGTGTTCATGACGACCGAGGCGACGGCCAGCACCAGGATGGCCACGACGGCCG
Organism: Nocardia sp. 852002-20019_SCH5090214; assembly: GCF_001665865.1. Lineage (NCBI taxonomy): Bacteria > Bacillati > Actinomycetota > Actinomycetes > Mycobacteriales > Nocardiaceae > Nocardia > Nocardia sp. 852002-20019_SCH5090214. The sequence goes on from NZ_LZMK01000276.1 coordinate 10,786, forward strand.
TCCGGTCCGGAGCCAGGCGGCGCAACAACCGCTTCAGCGTCGGGCCGAACGATCTCGCTTTCTGCCCGGGAGCACCCGGCATCGGCGCCCCGGGCCTCATCGCGCCGCCTCTTCCGGACTGAACTGCGATTCCACGATCTCCCGGTACTCCTCGCATTCGCGCAACAGCTGTTCGTGGGTGCCGAGGCCGACCATGGCACCGTCCTCGAGGACGACGATCTGGTCGGCGTCACGGATGGTCGACACGCGCTGCGCCACGGTGATCACCGCGGATTCGCGCGTCTCCGGCCGCAGCGCGTCGCGCACCCGGGCGTCGGTGGCGACGTCGAGTGCGGAGAAGCAGTCGTCGAACAGATAGATCTTGGGCTTCTTCACCAGGGCGCGCGCGATGGCGAGCCGCTGCCGCTGGCCGCCCGAGACGGTGGTGCCACCCTGGGCGACCGGGGTCCGCAACCCTTCGGGCATGGCCCGCACGAAATCGGCGGCCTGCGCGATTTCCAGTGCGTGCCACAGCTGTTCGTCGGTCGCCTCGGGATCGCCGTAGCGCAGGTTCTCCGCGATGGTCCCGGAGAACAGATAGGCCTTCTGCGGCACCAGCCCGATCTGCGAGCGCAGCAGATCCATATCCACCTGCCGCACATCGGTGCCTCCGACCCGCACCACGCCGGAGGTGACGTCGATCAGCCGCGGAATCAGATTGATCAGCGTGGTCTTACCGGATCCGGTGGAACCGACGATCGCGGTGGTCTGCCCGGGCGAGACCCGGAAGCTGATATCGCGCAGCACCGGTTCCGCGGCGCCCGGAAACGCGAATTCGGCGCCGGCCAGCTCGACCGTTCCCGGATCGGCGACGAAGGTCTGCGGCTGTGCCGGCGGCAGCACCGAGGAGTCGGTTTCCAGGACCTCGGCGATGCGTTCGGCCGAGACCGCCGCGCGCGGGGCGATCATCGCCAGGAAGGAGGCCATCATGACCGCCATCAGGATCTGCATGATGTAGGACAGCAGCGCGGTCAGCGAACCGATCTGCATACTGCCGGAGTCGATGGCATGCCCGCCGAACCAGATCACCGCGACCGTGGTCACGTTGCTGATCAGCATCACGGCCGGGAACATCAGCGCGGCCAACCGGCCCACGAACAGCGAGGCCGAGGTCAGCTCGTCGTTGGCCACGCCGAAGCGCCGCGATTCGTAGCGCTCGCGCACGAACGCCCGCACCACGCGGATACCGGTGATCTGCTCGCGCAGCACTCGGTTCACCGAGTCGATGCGCTCCTGCACGCGCCGGAATCCGGGCACCATCCGGGAGATGATCAGCGCCATCGTCAGGCCGAGCACCGGCACCGCGACCAGCAGGATCCAGGAAAGCCCGAGGTCCTGACGCAGTGCCATCACGATGCCGCCGATGCACATGATCGGCGCCATCACCAGGATGGTCACGCTCATCACGACCAGCAGCTGCACCTGCTGCACATCGTTGGTGTTGCGGGTGATCAGCGACGGCGCGCCGAAGATGCCCACCTCACGGGCGGAGAAGGTGCCCACCCGGTGCAGCAGCGCCGCGCGCATTTCCCGCCCCGCACCCATCGCGGCCTGTGCGCCCAGATAGACCGAACTCGCCGAGGCGATGATCTGCACGCCCGACACCAGCAGCATCCACAGACCGGTGGTCCAGATGTAGCCGATATCACCCTTGGTGACGCCGTTGTCGATGATGTCGGCGTTCAGGCTGGGCAGATAGAGCATCGCGATGACGGAGATGAGCTGCAACACAACAACCCCCACCAACTGGGTGCGGTAGGGGGCGAGAAAGGCGCGCAGCAACCTGATCAACATGATGGGTGCAGGCTACCGTCATTCCGGGGCGGTGGCGGCAAGATTTTTCGCTCGGCGAAAGCCGGCCCGCACACCCGCGAAACCGGCTCGACCGGCACAGTCCTCACCTCCGGCCTAGGCGTCGACGCCGGGCGGGACGGGCGCGGGCCGCCGCGTCCAGGCACCGGGATCGGACACCAGGTCCGCGATGAAATCCGGCAGTTCGTCGGTGGCGATATCCGCGATCGAGACCTGCTCCAGCACCGCGCGGATATTGACCCGTAGGGCGATCCACACCCGCTGCAGCGGTTCGGCCACCCCCGAATACACCACGTCCTCGGGGCGCTGCCCACGCACCGAGGCGAGCGGCCCCTCGACCGCGCGGATCACGTCGGCGATGCTGATCTCACCGGCCGCACGAGCCAGCCGGTACCCGCCGTCGGGGCCGCGCCGGCTGACCACCAGATCGGCCCGGCGCAGTTGCGCCGCAATGGATTCCAGAATCTTCGGGGAAATGTCCTGTGCCGTGGCGATCGTCTCCGCCTTCACCGAATTCGGTTGCGCGCGAGCGATTTCCAACAGGATGCGGACCGCGTAGTCGATCCTCGCCGAGATGTGCACTAGCGCTGTCCACCCGGTCCGTTCAGCACACCGAGAGCGGCCTCGATCAGGACCCGCTCGATCACCTCGTCACCGGCATCGGGCACGAGCTCGTTCGACCACAGCGCCGTGCCCAGCACCTCCAGGGCGGCACTGGCACGCAATTGCGCCTCGTGCGAGGGGGCGGGTCCGGCCAGCCAGACACACAGTCGCCGGTGCATATCGAACATGTCCGGATGCCGATCTCCGATCGCGTTGAGGATGGCCACGGTGTCGCGCACGCACATCGCGCCCGCGGTGCGATGTCGTAAGAGGGTCCGGAGCTGGCGATTCAGCACCTCCCGAGCGCCCGCCGGGCTGTACGGCACACCGTCGAGTTCGTCGACCACGAGCTTCATGTCGTCGAAGATCGGTTCGATGATCGCGAGCAGCAGATCGAGCTTCGACGCGTAGTGATAGTAGAGCGACGCCTTTGTGATTCCCACCGCATCCGCGACCTCGCGCAGGCTCGTCTGCTCGAAGCCCTTGTTCGAAAAAAGCCGGATCGCCGCCTCACGAATCGCGTCCTTGGTGCTCTGACCTGCGACAACGGTTCCTGAGGTACTTCGGGCGCTCATGCGATGATCCTCTCATCAACCGATCGAAGCGGAGGGCACGCCCCGAAAATCGAGGTTGTTCCTCCGCTTAGCGATTGGGTAGTCTACCTACCGCACGGTAGGCAGAAAGCGTCGATGGAGGCGGATCGCAGTGCGGCGTCCGCAGTAGTGCTGTCTACGGGGCCTGAACTCAGCACCGCAAATCAGCTATCGCTAGGAGATACCGCGTGTCCGTGTACCTCTATCGGTGGGGGAAGTTCGCCTTCCGCCGAAAATGGATCGTGCTACCGGTCTGGTTGCTGATCTTCGTGATCGTGGGCGCCGTCGGCGTCGGGCTGAAGAAGCAGAGCCAAGACGACTTCAACATGCCGGATCTGCCCTCGCAGAAGGCCACCGACATCCTGGACAGGGAATTTCCTGGACAATCGGCCGCCTTCAAATTCGACGCGGTGACCGGCACATATGTCGCCGCGGCCACCCACGGCAAGCTCACCGATCCGGACAATCACAAGGCACTCACCGCGCTTGTCGAGAAGATCAACAACCTCGACATCGTCGACAAGTCCAAGATCAATGCGCAGGACCCCGACCCGCAACGTCGGGGCGTGCTGACCGACCCGGTCGCCGCGACGACGGCGATCGGCTGCACCTCCGGTGATCGCACCGACCCGAACTTCGTCGCGAAATGCGGCCTGGCGCCGCTGAACGTGCTCGGCAAGAACAACAGTGCCGATACCGTCGCCTATTTCAGCGTGCCGTTCAAGATCAAGTCGTTCTCCGATATCACCAAGGCCGATCGGGACCAGGCATACAAGGTCGCCGACGAGGCGCGCGCGGCCGGACTGGACGTGGAGATCAGCGGCACCATCGCCACCGAGCAGGCGCCGCCGGGCGGACAGTCGGAAATGATCGGTTACGCCGTCGCCTTCATCGTGATGATGATCGCCTTCGGCGCGCTGATCGCGGCGTTCGTGCCGATTCTGACCGGCATCGTGGGTGTCGGCATGGCATCCTCGCTGATCATGGCCGGCACCTCGATCGCCAACATCCCGAACTTCACCACCGTGCTGGCGGCGATGATCGGTATCGCGCTGTCGATCGACTACGCGCTGTTCATCGTCTCGCGCTACAAACATGAACTCGCCGTGCAGGATTCGCCGGAAGAGGCTGCGGGCGTCGCCATCGGCACTGCCGGTTCCGCGGTGGTCTTCGCCGGTATGACGGTCATCATCGCGCTGTGCGGCCTGAGCATCGTCGGCGTCAGCTTCCTCACCTGGATGGGTCTGGGCGGCGCGCTGGCCGCGCTGTTCGCGATCCTGGTCGCGCTGACCCTGCTGCCCGCGATGATGGGCGCCTTCGGCCGCTTCCTGTTCAAGCCGAAGTTGCCGCTGGTCGCGCGGACCGACACCGAGGACGACGACGCCGTCACCAACGGCAAGCGTTTCGCCCGGCTGATCGCCAAGGCGCCGTGGGTGACCCTCGGCGCGAGCGTGATCGCGCTCGGCCTGCTCGCCGCACCCGCGGTGAATCTGAGCCTCGGCCTCCCCGGTGAGGACAGCCAGCCCAAGACCACCACGGTTCGGAAGGCCTACGACCTGCGCACCGAAGGGTTCGGCGAGGGCAGCAACGGCACCCTGCTGGTGGTCGCGGATCTGACCAAGGTCAAGCCGGAGCAGCGTCAGGAGGCCGTCATGGCCCTGCACGACAAGCTGGCCGGCTACCAGGGCATGGACTTCGTGACCATGCCGTCGACGAACAAGCTCACGCCGCAGAAGACTCCGGACTATGTGAACAGCACCGGCGCCCAGTTGACCGCGGTGCCCGATCACGGCCCGAACAACTCCGAAACCCAGGACCTGGTGAAACACGCCCGGGACGCGGAGTCGGACCTGCAGGCGAAATACGGTATGGAGTACGGCATCACCGGCTCGACCGCCATCTACGCCGATGTGTCCAATGCCCTGCTCGGCAAGATCGTGCCGTACATGACGATCGTGGCGATCGCGGCGTTCATCCTGCTGGTACTGGTGTTCCGCTCGGTTCTGGTGCCGCTGACCGCCGCATTGGGATTCCTGTTGTCGATGGCGGCCACCTTCGGCGCCACCGTGCTGATCTTCCAGCAGGACAAGCTCGGCCTGATCGGCGACCAGCATCCGATCGTGAGCTTCCTGCCGATCATGTTGATCGGCTTGGTATTCGGCCTCGCCATGGACTACCAGGTGTTCCTGGTGACCCGGATGCGAGAGGAATACGTGCACGGCAAATCCCCGAAGGAGGCCATGGTGTCCGGTTACCACCACGGCGCTCGCGTGGTCACCTCCGCGGCCATCATCATGATCTCCGTCTTCGGCGGATTCATGTTGGAGTCCGACGTGACCGCGAAGTCGATGGGCTTCGCACTGGCGGCCGGCGTGCTGTTCGACGCCTTCCTGGTCCGGATGGTCCTGATTCCGTCGCTGCTGGTCCTGCTGGGCAAGTGGGCCTGGTGGATGCCGAAGTGGCTGGACCGGATCCTGCCCGATATCGATGTCGAGGGCACCAAGCTGCGCGAGTTGCAGCAGCGTGACCGCGACACCGCGGCGGAGAAGGAGCCGGTCCCGGTCGGCTGATCCGCGAACCACGGCACGAGCCCTCATCCGAACAGCGGATGGGGGCTCGTGCCGTATCCGGTCCGGGGGATCTCGGACCGCAAAGATCTTGATCTTGCAGCAACGACACAGCAGACTCGAACCTAATGCTCTCCAGCTCGGCCACTCGGCGGACCGACGGTACCGGCGAGTGTGCCGGCAACCGCACAGCTCGATCAGCGACCGGCCCCGGTTCGCAGTCAGCGCCAATCGAGGCCCGCGACCACTAGGAGCGCCTCGTGTCCGTGTATCTGTATCGGTGGGGAAGGTTCGCCTTTCGGCACAAGTGGATCGTGCTCCCGGTCTGGCTGATCCTGTTCCTGATCATCGGCAGTCTCGGCACGCAGTTGAAGAAGCCGATGAACGACGACTTCACGATCCCGAATCTGCCGTCGGAACGCGCCACCGAGATCATGGACAAACACTTCCCGGGGATGTCGCAGGCGTTCAGTTTCGAGGCGGTCACCGGTACCTATGTCTTCGGGGCGGCACCGGGGCAGAAACTCACCGACGCATCCCAACGCGCGGCCGTCGGTGGTGTGGTTTCGAAGCTGAACGATCTGAACATCGTCGATCACAAGACCCCGCTGGTGGATCCGATCACCGCCACCGAACAGATGGGCTGCTTCGCGACCGATCGCAGTTCGCCGGAATTCGTCTCGCGCTGCAGTGCCGCGCCGGTCAACGTGTTGAACAAGGAGAACCCCGATACCGTTGCGGTGCTGACCGTTCCGTTCACGATCCAGAAATTCACCGATATCACCGCCGCCGATCGCGCGGCCGCCTACGCGGTCGGTGACGAGGCACGGGCCGCCGGACTTCAGGTTGAGATGAGCGGGTCGCTGGCGATGGAACAACAACAGCCCAGTGGTCGGGCCGAGATGATCGGCATGGCCGTGGCGCTGGTGGTGATGGTGGTGGCCTTCGGCGCGATCGTGGCGGCCTTCGTGCCGATCATCACCGCGATCGTCGGACTCGGACTGGCGACGTCGGTGATCTTCCTCGGCACATCGTTCATGTCGGTACCGAGTTTCACCACCTTCCTGGCCTCGATGATCGGCATCGCGCTCTCGATCGACTACGCGCTGTTCATCGTCTCGCGCTACAAACACGAACGCGCGGTGCAGAATTCGCCGGAGATCGCCGCGGGCACGGCCCTGGGGACGGCCGGTTCGGCGGTCGTGTTCGCGGGCGCGACGGTGATCATCGCGCTGGTCGCCCTGGCCATCGTCAACATCAGCTTCCTGACCTTCATGGGACTGGGCGGGGCGATCGCGGCGGCGTTCGCGGTGCTCACCGCGATCACCCTGATGCCGGCACTGCTCGGCGCCTTCGGCAAGCACCTGTTCGAGCCGAAGCTCCCGGCGATCGCGCAACACGATCCCGAGGACGATTCGGTGGTCACCAACGGTATGCGGGTGGCGCGGGTGATCGGGCGGATGCCGTGGCTGACGCTGGTCGCGAGCATCATCGTGCTGGGTCTGCTGGCCGCGCCCGCGCTGAGCTTGAATCTGGGCCTGCCCGGTGAGGACAGCCAGCCCAGGACCACCACCATTCGCAAGGCCTACGACCTGCGCACCGAGGGATTCGGGGCCGGCAGTAACGGCAAGCTACAAGTCGTCGCCGATCTGTCGCAGGTGCCCGCCGATCAGCGGCAGGCGGCGCTGACCGCGCTACACGACGAGCTGGCCGCCTATCCGGGTATGGATTATGTGACCCGACCGCAGCTGAGCAGGGACGGCGGCGGCGCGTTGATGACCGCGGTACCCACCACCGGGCCCAACGATCAGGCCACCAAGGATCTGGTGCGCAACGCGCGCAATGCCGAAGCCGCACTGCACGACAGATACGGCATCGACTACGGAATCACCGGCACCACAGCCATTTACGCCGATGTCGACCATGCGCTGCTCAGTAAGATCCTGCCCTATCTGGCGATCGTGGCGGGTGCGGCATTCCTGTTGCTGATCGCGGTATTCCGTTCGGTGCTGGTACCTTTCACCGCCGCGCTGGGATTCCTGCTCTCCATGGCGGCGACCTTCGGCGCCACGGTGCTGATCTTCCAGAAGGGCGCGCTGGGTCTCATCTCCGAACCGCGGCCGATCGTGAGCTTCCTGCCGATCATGTTGATCGGCTTGGTCTTCGGCCTCGCCATGGACTACCAGGTCTTCCTCGTCACCCGCATGCGCGAGGAATACGTGCACGGGAAACCACCCACCGAGGCGATGATCTCCGGCTACCACCACGGCGCACGGGTGGTGACCTCGGCCGCCGTCATCATGATCTCGGTCTTCGGTTCGTTCCTGCTGGAATCGGATGCGACCGCCAAGTCGATGGGTTTCGCGCTCGCCGCGGGCGTCCTGTTCGACGCTTTCCTGGTGCGGATGGTTCTGATCCCGTCGCTGCTGGTGCTGATGGGTAAGGCGGCCTGGTGGATTCCGGGGTGGCTCAGCCGGATCGTGCCGGATATCGACGTGGAGGGTGCGCGGTTGCGCGCGCTCCACGTCGACAATCCGGATGAGCCCAGGAGTCCGGTGAAGGTCGGCTGAGCCGGCGCTGCCACCGGAGGGTTCAGCCCAGCTGGGCGGCGACCTCGCCGGCGACCAATTCCACGTGGTCGAGATCGGACAGGTCGAGCACCTGCAGGTAGAGGCGGGTAATGCCGGTGGTCTCGCGGTAGCGGCCGATCTTGTCGACCACCTCGGCCGGGGTGCCGGCCAGGCCGTTGGTGCGCAGTTCGTGCACCTCGCGGCCGATCGCCTCGGCGCGGCGAGCGATCTCGGCCTCGTCGCGGCCCACGCACAGCACCTGGGCGGCCGAGCGGACGATCTCACCGGGATCGCGGCCGATGTCGCGCGCGGCCGCGGCAACCCGATCGAATTGCGCCGCAGCCGTTTCCGCATCCGTGAACGGCAGATTGAACTCGTGCGCGTACCGCGCGGCCAGGGCCGGTGTGCGCTTCTTGCCCGCGCCACCGATGATCACGGGCGGGCCGGGCTGCTGCACCGGCTTGGGCAGTGCCGGACTGCCCTGCAGCACATAGTGTTTGCCGGTGAAATCGAAGGTCTCGCCCACCGGGGTCTGCCACAGGCCGGTGATGACGGCCAGTTGCTCGGCGTAGCGATCGAAGCGCTCGCCGAGCTCCGGCAGATCGATGCCGTAGGCGCGATGCTCGTCGGCGAACCACCCCGAACCGAGTCCGAGTTCGACCCGGCCACCCGACATCTGGTCGACCTGCGCGACCGAGATCGCCAGCACCGACGGATGCCGGAACGTCGCGGCGGTGACCAGTGTGCCCAGCCGGATCCGGGAGGTCTCGCGCGCGAGCCCGGCCAGGGTGATCCACGCGTCGGTGGGCCCGGGCAGGCCGGAGACCCCGCCCATCTTCAGATAGTGATCCGACCGGAAGAATGCGTCGAACCCCGCCTCCTCGGTCACCTTCGCAACCCGGAGCAGATCGTCGTAGGTAGCCCCTTGCTGGGGCTCGGTGAAGATTCGTAGTTCCACGCGCACCAACGTACCGGGCCGGCTGCGCCGGCCCGCGGAGCTGCCGAACCGCCCGGCGAGGGGACCGGACACGTCGTGGCACGGCCCTCTCGCGCGGCGGTCGGCCGCGCATGTCAGCCGGTGATGCCCAGGTCCGGCAACTGCGCGGCGGCGGTGACGGCCTCGGACAGCAGATCGGCGGTGGCCTCCAGTTGCGCGTGTTCGTGTTCGGAGGTCAGGAAGAAGCGCAGTCGTTCCTGACCCGCCGGTACCGCCGGAGACGAAATCGCGCCCGCGTAGACGCCGTTGCGCAGCAGTGTGGTGGCGACGTAGCCGGCGCGCAGTTCACCGGGGACGATAACCGGGCAGATCGGGGTGCCTTCGGAGATGCCGAGGTCGATGCCGCGCTCGCCGAGCAGGGTGCGGAAGTGCTCGGCGTTGGACCACAGCCGACGCAGTCGCTGCGGTTCCGCCTCGAGGACGTCGAGTGCGGCCAGCGCGGCGCCGATGGTCGAGGGCGCCGGGCCGCCGGTCAGCATGGCCACACCCGGTGCGGCGGCCTTCATCGCGGCGATCAGGTCCGCGTCGGCGGCGATGAAACCGCCGCAGCTGCCCAACGCCTTCGACAGGGTGCCCATCCAGATGTCGACATCGTCGCCGGCCATGCCGTAGTGCTCGCGGATGCCGTGGCCGCGTTCGCCGAAGACGCCGAGCGAATGCGCCTCGTCGACCATGACCGCACAGTCGAATTCCCGTGCGATGGCGGCTATTTCGCTCACCCGGCCGACCGTGCCGTCCATGCTGTAATGCCCTTCGACCACGACCAGCGCCCGATCGAAGTTCCCGCGCGACATGCGCAGCACCGAACGCAGCGACTCCGGATCGTTGTGGCGGAAGTTGAGCCGCCGCGCTCCCGACCACTGCACCCCGGACACCACGCTGCCGTGGATGAGCGAATCGCAGATCGCGACGTCGTCGGCGCCCAGCAGGAAGCCGATCACGCCGGCATTGGTGAGATAACCACTGGTGGTGACCATCGCGTCACCGACGTCGTACATCGCCGCCAGGCGCTGTTCGAGTTCGGCGTAGATCGGGATCTCCCCGGCGACGATGCGGCTGGCCGAGGCGGACGCGCCGTAAGTGTCCAGCGCGTCCTTGGCGGCCTGCACCACCTTCGGATGGTTGCCCAGGCCGAGATAGTTGTAGGCGCTGAAATTCACCAGATCCCGGCCCTGCCACCGGATGACGGTGTCGTTCGGGCTCTCCCGCACGAGGAACATCGGATTCGGCGTGCCGCTGTGCTCGTGCACCGCCGCGATCGCCGCGCGTTTCTGCACCATCGCCGCGACCTCGGGGTGGTCGGCGAATTGGCGTCCGGGGCCCCGGCGCGCGCGGGCCGGTTTACTGTTGCCGCCGGTGAACCCACCGCGCGAGCTTCCGGACGTCGCAGCGGTGGGAGCAGCCGCCGGGGAGGGCCCGGATGCCGCGCCGGACAACAACTTCCGCGCCAGATCCCGCGCCGATTCACTCATCCCGCATCCTTTCCCGGCGCAGCAGGCAGCTGCGGCCCTCTCATCCCGCCGCCCCCTGCACGATCGCCTCGGCCACCCGCGCACCCGCCTGTTCGAGGCTGAACGAGCGGCCCATCTTCATCGACATCAGTTCCACGCCCAGCGACTTCGTCACCAGGGCGCCGAATTCGACCGCCATCAGCGAGTCCAATCCGAGTTCGGGCACCGGAACCGTCAGGTCGATCGAATCCGCCGAAACACCCATGACCTGCGCAAGTTGCTCGGCCAGCATGAAGGCGACCACCTCGTTGCGCTTACCCTCGTCGAGTTCGGCGAGCTGAACGCGCAGCCGCGCGGCGGCCGAATCGTCCTGTGCCGCAGCGGCGATCAGTTCCTCGGTGCGTCCGGTCTGGGCGAAGAACGGCGCGGTGGCGTTCACCTTGGCCCAGTCGACCGGAATGATCGAGACCTGCGTGACGCCCAATCGCAGCGCCTGCTCCAGATATTCGGTCCCCTCGTCCATGGTGATCGAATCGAAGCCGGTGTTGCGCAGATACCGCGCGATATGTTCGTCGTCGGCCATACCGCCGCCGGACATATGCCCCCAGCCGACGACCAGGGCGGTACCGCCCGCGCGGACCACCGTATCCCCGATGGCCTGGAGCGCGATATTGGCCGCGGTGTAGGCATATTGGCCGACACCGCCGAACATCGCACTGCCGGAGGACCACAGCGCGAACTGATCCAGCCGAGCCCCGGCCGCCTGGATGCCGGCGACGAGTGCGCGCGCACCGTCGGCCTTCGCGCGGAACACCTTGGCCAGACTCTCGGCATCCATGACGGTGATGCGCTTGTCGTCGATGGCGCCGGCCGTGTGGAACACCCCGCGCAGCGGATGCTCGGGCCGGTGGGCGCGAGCGAGGACCGCCGCGACGGCATCGGCATCGGTGATGTCGACCCGCTCGACGGTGACCTCGATGCCCTGCGTCTCCCAGGCCGCGAGCTGCGCGACGGCGGCCTCGGTGGTGGCACCGCCGCGGCCGAGCAGCGTCAGCCGGCGGGCGCCGTGGCCCACCAGCCACCGTCCGGTGGCCAGGCCGAAGGCGCCGAAACCACCGGTGATCAGGTATTGCGCCGCCGGGTCGATCTCGATGTCCGGTAGCTGCGGGCGGACCAGCGGTGCTTCCTCGGTCAGATCCAGCGCCACCCGGCCGATCCGGGTCGAGCGGGCCACCTCCTCGAAGGCCTGGGCCACCTCCGCCGTCCCGTACTTCTGGAACGGCAGCGGCCGATAGGTGCCGTCGTCGAAGCCGGCGTTGACCTTGCGGCCCAGCTCCATCACCTCGGTGTGCCGCAACCGCAGCATCCGGTCCAGATCGAAGGAGAAGTAGGAGACGTTCTTGTCGAACGCCGACAGATCCAGCATGCCGCCGGTGTAGATATCGGCCTTGCCGATCTCCACGATGCGGCCGAATTCGGCGATCACCGCGAAGTTCTGGCGCAGGATCTCACCGGGCGCCGAGCTGATGATCACGTCCACACCGCGTCCGCCGGTGAGGGCGAGCACCTCGTCGACGAAGTTCAGCGACCGCGAGCCGACCACGTGATCGGCGCCCTCGGCCAGGACATAGGCGCGTCGCTGTTCGCTGCTCGCGGTGCCGATCACGATGGCGCCGTGCAACTTCGCGATCTGCACCGCCGCGCTGCCGACACCGCCCGCCGCACCGTGCACCAGCACGGTCTCACCGGCACGGATCCGCGCCAGTTCGAGCAACGAATACTCGGCGGTGGTGAACGCGGTGACGCTGCTGCACCGGCCGGCATCGGTGTCGGGATGGACGTGGGTGAGCGAATCGGTCGAGGTGGTGTGATAGCGCGCGACCATGCCCTTGGAGGTCAGGCTCACCGAGTCGCCGACCGCGTAGTCGGTGACGCCGGGGCCGACCCGGACCACCTCGCCGCCGCCTTCCATCCCCGGCACCAAGCCGAAGAAGGTCTCCGACAGTTCACGTTCGCCGAGGACGCCGATCACCTTCAGCGCGTCCTTGTAGTTGAGGCCCACCGCACGCATCCGGACCTCGACCTCACCCGGGCCGGGTTCGCGCCGATCACAGCGCCGCCAGCCCAGCCGCGCGAAGGTGCGCGAACGAGGCAGTTCCAGTTCGAAATTCGCCTCGGGGTCGGTGAGCGGTTCGGCGATGTCGAGGGCGTCGAGCCGCTCCGGCAGCGTCCGGGTCACGACCGTGGTCCAGCGCAGGCCGTTGCGCAGGACGGCCTCGTCGACCAGGTCGTACTGGAAGCCGCCGGGGATCGCCAGTTCGGCGGACAGGTCCGTGACCGTTGTGTCGGCATCGATATCCACCAGTCGCCACCGCAGCCGGGACTGCTCGTTGAGCAGCACGCGACGAGCGCCGGCGATGGCCGCCTGGCTGGGGTCCGATGCCGTCCCATCCGCGGGGTGGGCGTACGCGTGGGCGCTGACCACGGTCACGTACATAGATCCGTCGCCGGTCAGCGGGATTTCGATCTCGTGCTCGGTGACCCGTTCCTCGAGGTAACCGTCCAGCGTCACCGCGATCCGGCGCAGCGTCCACAGCGCCGCCACATCACCGTCGGGCGAATGTCCGGGGACCACGCATACGTGCAGCCGTTGCACACCCTCGGTGCCGAAGATGTCGCGAAGCCGTTGTGCCAGTTCCGGTTCCAGCTCGGCGTCGCCGGGATCGAGGCGGAGGACTTCCGATCCGGCACCACCGGCGACGGCATCGCGCACCCGCTCGATCCGCGAGTCGATGTTCTCGCCGTAGCCGAGGACCAGGGTGTACAGGCCGTCGTTGCCGGGAAGCGCGGACGTGTCGACCGGATCGCGCAGCTCCCACCGTTCCTCGTAGAACATGTCGGTCATGCGCTGCAGCGGGCCGCGGCCGGGGGTCAGGGAACCGAATTCCATCCCCCTGATCTGCATGACCACGGTGCGCTCGGCATCGAGCAGATCGATATCGGCCAGCGGCCGGTCGCCCTCGGCGAACCGGGCCACGGCCGTGACCTCCTCCGGCAGGGGCGCGAGGCGGCGGACGGTGCGCACGCCGACCGGCACCATCGCGCCCTCCTGGGCACCACCGCGGCCGGCGAGCAGGGCGGCCACACTCTGCAGCGCCGCATCGACGATCGCGGGATGTGCGAGATACCTCTCGCCCTGGCCGATGGTGCCGTCGAGTCGCGCGACCACGGTGTCCGGCGAGATGCGGATCGAGGTGGCGCGCCGGAAGGCCGGCCCGTATTCCAATCCGCGCGCGGCCAATCCGGCATAGAACTCGGCGGGCTCGACCGCGAGCATCTGCTCGGTGTCGGGCACGTCCGCGGTGATCGGCGCGTAACTGCCTTCGACCAGGCGGCCCATCGCGTGGACGGTCCAGATGGTTCCGGCCGCGCCCCGGGAACGGATGGTGAAGCGCCCGGTCGAATCCTCCACGTGGAGTTCGACGATCGGCGCCTCGCCCTCCTCGACGACCAGGGGCGCGACGAACCGCACGCCCTCCACGGCGACCTGATCCGATTCGGTGCGCACCGCGGCGGCGCTCAGCGCGGCGTCCAGATATCCCGCGCCCGGCAGGATCCGGGTGCCGCCCACGACGTGATCGGCCAGCCAGGGCAGCGCGGCGAGCGACAGTTCCACCCGCCAGGCGTTGGAGTCGTCGGGATTCTGATCACCGAGCATCGGATGCGCGTCGGGCGTGCCGTGCCGCAGCAGCCGGAATTCGGGCAGTTCGTTGCGCAGCCGGGTGCGCTGCCACGGATAGCGCGGCAGATCGATATGCGGCGTCGGGTCCGGCACACCCGCGAACAGCGCGTCGATGTCGAGAACTCCGGCCGCGTACAGACCGGACAGGGTCTGGCGCAGGCTGTCCGCGTCGTGCTGTTTGCGGTGCAGGGTGGCTACCGTCGTACCGGTTTCGCCTGCGCCGATGAGTATTTCGCGAATGTTGGCGCCGAGTACCGGATGCGGACCGACCTCGACGAACACCCGGTTGCCGGCCCGGACCAGCGCGGTGATGGCATCGGCGAACCGCACCGGTTGCCGGACGTTGGCACACCAGTACTCGGCATTCCAGTCGGCCGCGGTGACCTGTTCGCCGGTGACCGTGGAGTACAGCGGGATACGCGGTTCGGCGACGGTGAGCCCGGCCAGCACCGCGCGCAGTTCATCCAGGATCGGGTCCATCAGATGACTGTGGTACGGCACCTCGACCTGCAGTCGGCGCGCGAAAATACCGTCGGCGGTGAGCTTTTCGGCGATCTCGTCGAGACGGTCGACCGCACCGGCCAGCGTGACGGCCGAGGGTGAGTTGATCGCCGCGATATCGACCGAACCGTCGGCGGCGATGACCTCGCGAGCGGCCTCGGCCGGCAATCCGATCGCCAGCATGCCACCCGTCCCGGCCGTCGTGGCCTGCAACCGGGCGCGGTGATAGCTGACCAGCAGCGCGTCGTGGAGCGACAGCATTCCGGTCACATAGGCGGCCGATACCTCGCCGACGCTGTGGCCGACGACGACGGCGGGTTCGATTCCGTACTCCCGCAACGCCGCGTACAGCGCGACCTGCACCAGGAAGTTCGCCGGTTGCGCGATGGCGGTCGAGGTGACCCGCGACTGCTCCTCGGGCCGCAGCAACTCCTCGACGACGGACCAGCCGGCGATGTCGGTGAACACGGCATCGATGCGGCGCGCCTCATCGGCGAACGGGCCTTCGGTGCCGAGCAGCTCGCGTGCCATGCCCCACCACTGCGGACCCATACCGGTGAAGACGTACACCGGCTCGGCGGTGCGCTTGGCGACGGTGCGACCGACCCGGCCCTCCCCGCTCGCCAGATCCACCAAGCCGCGGACCAGTTCGGTGTCGTCGCCGAAGGTGATCGCGGCGCGATGGTTGTGGTGGTGGCGGCGCCGCCACGCGGCTTCGGCCAGCCGGCCGGGATCGGCGCCCTCGGCGATCAGTTCGGCGACGCCGCGAGCCAATTGCCGAACCGCGGCCTCGCTCCGCGCGGAGAGCGGCAGGACGCCGAAATGCTGTGGCGCCCGGTCGTTTTCGGAGCCACCCCGGTACTCCTGCAGAATCGCGTGCGCATTGGTGCCGCCGTATCCGAAACCGTTGACGGCCACCGTCATCCGCTCGACCTCGCCGCCCACCGGTTCGGCCTCGGTCTGCAGGCGGATTCCCAGTTCCTCGAACGGGATATCGGGATTCGGGGTGTCCAGCCAGCCCTGCGGCGCGATGGTGCGATGCGTGATGGCCAGCGCCGATTTGATGACGCTCGCGATACCCGAGGCCGCCTCGGTGTGCCCCAGCGTCGCCTTCACCGAGCCGACACCGACCGGACCGGGCCGCCCGGTGGCAGCGCCGTAGGCCCGGCCGATGGCTCGCAGTTCCAGCGGGTCGCCCACCGGCGTTCCGGTGCCGTGCGCCTCGACGTAGGTGATCTCGTGCGCCGGAATTCCGGAACGCTCGATCACGGTCTTGGCCAGTGCTTCTTGAGAATCCGCGTTCGGGACGGTGATGGCCGTGGTGCGGCCGTCCTGATTCGATCCGGTGGCCTTGACGACCGCGTAGACGCGGTCGCCGTCGCGTTCGGCATCGGCCAGCTTCTTCAGCACCACGATGCCGGCGCCCTCACCGCGGCCGTAACCGTCGGCGGCGGCGTCGAACGGTTTGCTGCGGCCGTCGGCGGCGAGGAATCCGCCCTTGCACATGGAGACGAACGGCTCCGGCTGCGCCATCACGGTCACACCGCCGGCGAGGGCGTATTCGCAGTCCCCGCTCTCGATGGCCTGGCAGGCCAGATGCAGCGCGACCAGCGACGAGGAACAGGCGGTGTCGACGGTGACCGCCGGACCGGTGAGGTTGAGCGCGTAGGCGATCCGGTTGGAGAGCATCGTGTACGACGCGCCGGCGGCGGTGTGCATGTCGACATGCGGCAGCGCCGGTCCGCCGACCGATACCGCCAGCTGATCGAGGGTGAAGGCGCCGATGTAGACCCCGAGCCCCGAGCCCGCGCTGCGTCCCGCGACGCCCGCGTCGTCGAGCGCCTCCCACACCACTTCCAGGACCAGTCGCTGCTGCGGGTCCATGGCGGCGGCCTCGCGCGGGGAGATGCCGAAGAAGTCGGGATCGAACTCCCACGGATCGCCGGTCATGAAGGCGGCGCGCTTGGTGTACATGCGGCCGGGGGTGCGGCGGTCGGCGTCGTAGTAGCGCCGCCAGTCCCAGCGGTCGGCCGGGATCTCGGTGACCCCGTCCCGTTTGTTGATCACGAAGTCCCAGAAGGACTCCGGCGAATCGATGCCGCCGGCATACCGGCATCCGATTCCGACGATGGCAATGTCAGACACAGCGACTCCTCGGCCGACTCGGAAATACTTCTCGCTCCCCCGGAGCAGTTCGGGCGATCGGCCTGGTTCCGCGTTCGCCGGAAACCGGCGACCCCTCCGCGGCGGCCTTCGCCCCGCCGATCAGAGCGGACGCGGTCGGCGAATGATGATGTTTAATTCCGGACCCGTCCGGCCCAGCCGGACGGACCCGGTGCGTTCGTTACCCAGGGCCTCGTAGTACCCGACGTTCTCGTCCTTGCAGATTCCGCACAGGAGTACGCCCTGCCGGTCGGCCTTGTCGGTGAACGACGCGTACAACGCCCGGCCGATGCCGCGGCGCTGCAGTTCCGGATCGGTGCCGAGGTAGACGTGGAAGAAGTGGGGTTCGGCCGGGGCCGCCCGATCCATGGTGCGATCGACCTCGGTTCCCCGTCCCACGGCGGTGCCCATTCCCGCGAGAAACAGCGGGCCGGCGAGGAGTTCGCGCAGTCCGCCGGGCCGGTAACCGTCCGGGTACCAGAGCAGGACGCCGACGATCCGGCCGTCCAGCTCCGCGACCTCGGCGCCGCCGGCCGGCAGGAAGCGATGCGTGATCATCGTCCGCAACATGCGCGGCGACCGACGGTGCCGGACAGCTTCGTCCGGAAAGACGTATTCCTCGATCGGATCGTCGTGGGCGAAGGCCGCGGCCAGTACCCGCACCATTCCGGTGATGTCGTCGCGCGTCGCGGTCCGCACGACCGGACTCTCCGGTTTGTTCAAAGCTGTTGTCCCTCACATGATCTGCACACTCCCCGACTACGTCGGCGGGACGTCCGGCAAGCAACTGGACGCTAGATTACCTCAGCCCGCCACACTTCCTACTAGTCGGTAATGTGCAGTAGAACACGCGGGTACGACACGACGCTATGAATATCCACAGTCCTCGACACCGGGCTATCGCCGGGCGCCCGATGTGAAACACGTCCTTCCGCAAGGAAATACACGGCGCGGTCGGCAGCTCACACCGCGCGCGATCACCGATCCCCGCCGGAAGCTCGGTCGCACAGCGATATACAGGCAAACCACCGCGGCGACCGCCCGCGCGACCGCACTCGCCTCGCGGTTTACCAATGGCGGTAAATCGGGACGTCCGGCCCCGCGGCAATCTGGACAATCGGGATGACGGCGAGTTCGCCGTCACTGCTACGAATCTGGGCCTCGACCGCGATCGCCGCGTGGAGGTCGAAAGGAACCGGAAACTTGAATACACGGATTCTGGCCGTCGGCATCGTTTCGGGCGCGGTGTGCGCCACGGTCGCCGCCATCGCTCCCTCGGCATCCGCTCAGCCGTTTCCCGCCGGGGTGTCGTGCTCGGAGACGACCTGCACCAACGACACGGACGACACCTACCTGATCGAGGCGTGGCAGCACTGCCGGGTCGTCGGCGGGACCGCGGAGACCGAAACCCCGTTCAACATGGTCGTGCGAGCGCACGAGACGGTGCCGGTGAAAGGTGTGGAGTGCCCGCCGCTGGTGATCGAGCGGTCCGACACCATCGGCGGCACGGACACCACGGTGCTGCGGACGGAGCCGACCCGGATCAGCTTCTTCAAGGCCGTCCACCACGATCCGGACGCGCCGAAGGTTCGTACCGGTTCGGCCGGATAAGCCGCAGCGGCGGGTGCCTACCGGTCGAATACGTCCGCTGCGGTTTGCGGTGTGCCGTGCGCGATCTCGTGGAACGCCGGCCGGAGTATGGCCGTGATCTGTTCGGAAGACGCGGTGTTCACACCATCCAGCCCGAGCAGGTGGCGCGCTATGACGGTGCCGAGCGTGATTGCGCCGATGAGCCCGGCGCGCAGGACCGCGTCATCGTCGACCATGTGGCCCGCGGCCTGATGCTGTCGCGCGGCCATGGCGGATCGGATGTCGTCGGCGGCCTGAGGATGTGTGAACATCGCTCGAATCGCGGCAAGGGCGTCCATGGGCTGCTGATCGAGTTTGTCCGCCAGCGCGGCGAGGAGTTGTTCTGCCGCCTCTTCGGGCGTGCCCGTCACCTCGGCGTCCGGCTCGATTCCCGCCACCTGGGCAAACAGCTCGGCTTTGGAACCGAAGTAGCGCATCACGAGTCCGGGATCGGTGTCTGCCGCAGTCGCGATCGCGCGGATGGTGGCCGCTTCGTAGCCCTCTTCGGAGAACAGCCTGCGCGCCGCCTGCAGGATGCGCGCCTGTGTGCTGTGGCGTTGCTCGGCACGATTAAGGGGTCGGGAACTCACTCGGTCAGTCTACGCTGTTGACCGAGTACCGAGACTCTCGCTACCCTCGGTCTACATTGTTGACCGAATTAGAGGTGATATGCCATGTGGCTCACGATCCTGCTTTCGATGCTGGCCGGCGTCATGGGTGCGAACGCGGTCCCCCATTTCGTCAAAGGCATGGTGGGGGAACAGTTTCCGAACGTGTGGGGCAATTCCGCACTGCGTAACGCGGTGGCCGGAACCTTCGGTCTCGCCATCGCGGTGGCGATCGGCTGTCTGGCCGACATGCCCGCCCACGTCGCCCCAGCCATCATCGGTGGGCTGGCCGGCGCTCTGCTCATGGCGGTGTTCCACGGGTGCGGTGGCGCCTTTCGCCTGAATACCGCTCTGGGCCTGGCGAATCCACCGCGGCACTCGGAGTCGGTCACACAGCACTGAACATGCTCACCGGCTGATTACTGCGCAACCCTCTGCGCCGACCGGGGGAACGGAACGCTTCACGCGTCCTACGCGAAGGCCGGGACTGGCAGAAGGCCAGCCCCGGCCTGGGCGCTGTGGCGGTGGCGGAGGGATTTGAACCCTCGGTGGGGGGTTACCCCACACACGCTTTCGAGGCGTGCTCCTTAGGCCGCTCGGACACGCCACCGCAGGTGACTTTACCGGACAGGCGGAGCGAAACCGAAATCGGGTGGTCAGGGGCGCTGAGTGCGGAAGAAGGCGTCCAGCACGGCCGCGCATTCGGCCTCCAGTACACCCCCGCGGACTTCGGGACGATGGTTGAGGCGACGGTCACGCACCACATCCCACAGCGAGCCGACCGCACCGGTCTTGGGTTCCCACGCGCCGAAGACCACGCGGCGGACCCGGGCCAAGACCAGGGCCCCGGCACACATCGTGCAGGGTTCCAACGTCACGGCCAGCGTTGTGCCCTCCAGCCGCCAACCGTCACCGTGGACCTGTGCCGCGCGGCGCAGCGCCAGGATCTCGGCATGCGCGGTCGGGTCGCCGAGCGCCTCTCGCGCATTGCCGGCACGAGCCAGCTCCCGACCGTCCGCGTCGAAGACGACCGCGCCGACCGGGACGTCCCGCGGATCGGTCTCCGCCGCCGCGGCGAGGGCGGCCCGGACGAGGTCCTCGTCTGCGCGCGGTGACGCCGGGCTCAACGGTGCAGCTTGTCCAGGACCGCGGAGAACTCGTCGGCGAAGCCCAGCCGCTGTGCGACCATGCCCAGCTGCTCGTCCGGATAGAGATCGGTTTCGGCGAGGATGACGCTGAGCACGGGCTCGGGCAGGCCGAGGTCCGCCAGCACACCCAGATCGCCTTCCTCCCACGGATCGATCTCGTCCAGTTCGTCCGGATCGATATCGGGGACTTCGACATTCAGCGCGTCGAGCACCTCGACGGCGATGTCGTAATCGATCGCGGCGGTGGCGTCCGAGATCAGCAACCGGCTACCGGTCGGCCCCGGCCGCAGGACGATGAAGAATTCGTCGTCGACGTCCAGCAGTCCGAACACCGCACCGGTACTGCGCAGCGCGCGCAGTTCGTTCTCGGCCGCGGACAGACTCGACAGTGCCGCGGCACTGAGCGGGCTGCAGCGCCACGTGCTGTCTTCGCGGACGACCGCCACGGCGAACCCTTCCACATCGTCGTAATCGTCCGACGCGGCCCTGTTCGTGCTCGAGCGCTGTGCCATGGCCGCAACGGTAGTCGGCTTCGGCGGAAATGTTGAAGTCGTATGCGAATCTGATCCGATGACGGGCGATCGGAATTCCTCGGTGTGCGTACTGGGTACGGGTTTGATCGGCGGTTCGCTGCTGCGCGCGGCGACCGCGGCCGGCTACCGGGCCTGGGGTTACAACCGGTCGGCCCCGGGTGCGCAGGCCGCCCGGGCCGACGGATTCGACGTCGAATCCGACATCGCGGCGGTGCTGTCCCGGGCCGCCGCCGACGATGCGCTGATCGTGCTGGCGGTGCCGATGCCGGCCATCGATACCGTTCTCGCGGATGTGAAGACATTCGCGCCCGACTGCACGCTCACCGATGTGGTGAGCGTGAAGGAACCGGTGCGCGTCGAGGTGCACCGGCAGGAACTGGGCGCGTACTACGTCGGCGGGCATCCGATGGCGGGGACGGCCGAATCCGGCTGGGCCGCATCGTCTCCCGACCTGTTTCGCGACGCGGCCTGGGCGGTCGGCGTGGATCCGGGCACCCGCGCCGAGCCGTGGAACCGGGTCGCGCGGCTGGCGCTGGACTGCGGTGCGATCGTGGTGCCGGTCCTGGCGGACGAACACGACCGTGCGGTGGCACGGATCTCGCATCTGCCGCACGTGCTGGCCGAGGCGCTGGCGGTCGCGGGGGCCGCGGGCGGCGATCTGGCACTGGGCCTGGCCGCCGGATCGTTTCGCGACGGCACCCGGGTCGCGGCGACCGCACCCGATCTGGTGCGCGCGATCTGCGAACCGAACGCGGCCGCGCTCACCGAGGCGATCGACGACGCGCTGCGGCTGCTCGCGGCCGCGCGCGACAGCCTGCGTGACGAGGGCACCCTCGGCGAACTGATCGACGCGGGCTACAGCGAACGCGACCGATACGACACCCTGCGCCGCTGGGACATCACCGATATCCGCCCGGGCGACCACGATTGGCTGGAACGGTTGCGCGATGCGGGACGGCAGGGCGGGGTGATCCGCTCGCTGGACTGAGCGACCGCACCGCGTCAGACCCGCTCGGCCAGGCCCGGATAGTCGAGGACGAATCCGTCGTCGTCGACGGTGACGGTCGCGCTCGACACCGGCGAGAGCACGTGGATCCCGTCGGCGCCGCTGCTGTAGGTGAGGATCGCCTCCTGCACGAGCAGATCCGGAACCCGCACGTAGACCACCGGAACCTGCACGTCCTCGGTGGCATGCGCCAGCCCGAAACGGCGAATCGGCAGGGTGTTGAAGAACGGGCTCAGCACCACGTCCACATCCAGCGCGCCGCCGAACATGGACCGCACGTGGGTGCCGCCGGCATCGACGAGCCAGTAGTTCTCCTCGTCCCGGGCGATCGAGGCATGGCGTTCGCCCGAGGCGACCGTACTGCGCAGCGACAGCCGCTTGGTGCGTCCCACCTCGTCGGTGACGAGGTCGTAGGACGCGCTGAACGCGGGATGTTCACCGCAGCCGCCGGCGATGATGCGCCCGGACGCGCGGATCCGGTTGCCGGTGAGGACCACGCGCACCGATTCCATCCGTGATCCGTCGTGCGCGCGCCAGGTGAGCACCGCCGGCCAGCGGGGCGCTGCGGCCTCGCTCGCCTGGGCGGTCTCGGAATTGCCCTGGGCTGGCTTACTCACCCCTCTACCGTATGTGACAACCGGGCTTGCGGTGTGGTCGCGGCACGCGAGTTGTTCACCTGCGCTACACCAGCGATTCGCGCCACGCGGTGTGCAGAGCGGCGAAACGTCCGGTCGATGCGATCAGATCCGCGGGCGTCCCGTCCTCGACGATGCGCCCGGAATCCATCACCAGCACCCGGTCGGCGATGGCGACGGTCGACAGGCGATGCGCGATGATCACCGCCGTGCGCCCGCGCAGCACGGTCTCGAGCGCCCGCTGTACCTGCCGCTCACCCGGGATGTCCAGGCTCGAGGTGGCCTCGTCCAGCACGATCACCGCGGGATCGGCCAGGAAGACGCGCGCGAAGGCGACGAGCTGGCGCTGGCCGGCCGACAATCGCCCGCCGCGCTTGCGTACATCGGTGTCGAATCCGTCCGGCAGCGACATCACGAAGTCGTACAACCCGACCGCGCGGGCCGCCGCGAACACTTCGGCATCGGTGGCCTCGGGTCTGCCGAGCCGGATGTTGTCGGCGACCGAACCGGAGAACAGGTACGACTCCTGCGTCACCATCGCGACCGCGCGGCGCAGATCCGCGTCGGCGATCGTGCGCAGATCGATACCGTCCAGCGACACCGTGCCCGACGAGGGATCGTAGAACCGCGCGATCAGCTTGGCCAGGGTCGACTTGCCGGCGCCGGTGGCCCCGACCAGCGCGACGACCTGGCCGGCCGCGACGGTGAGCGAGAAGCGTGGCAGCACCGACCGCACCGGCCGATCCGCGGTGCCGGACACGTCGTCCCGGCTCGGGTAGCCGAAGACGACATCGCTCAGGCGCAGTTCACCTCGCGCCCGCGCGAGTGGACGCGGGGCATCGGGTTCGGCCACGCTCGGCCGCTCCTCCAGCACGCCCGAGATCCGCTCCAGCGCGGCCGCCGCGGACTGATAGGAGTTGAACACCTGGGCCAATTCGTCCAAGGGGCCGTAGAACTGCCGCAGGTACAGCAGGAACGCCGCTAGCACACCGATTTCGGTGTGGCCGTGGATCACTCGCCACGCACCGACGACCAGGATGACGACGTTGGTCACATTGCTGATCAACCGCACCAGCCCGATGTAGGCCGCCATCCCGTGCAGCGCACTGATATTGGCCGAGCGGTACTCGGCATCGGAGTCGACCAGAATGGCCTCGTTGCGCTCCTCGCGCCGAAAGGCCTGCACCGCACGGATTCCGCCCATGGTCTCGACGAAATGCACGACCACCTTCGCGATCGCGCCTCGGGTGCGGCGGTAGCCGGCGCGCTGACGCCGCTGTGCCCAGCGGGTCACGAAGACCAGCGGGACGAAACCGAGCAGCACCACCGCGGCGAGCGGAATATCCAGCCACAGTAGAATTCCCGCGATCGTCACCACCGACAGCACGGCGCTCAGCGCGTCGTTGAGCGCGCGCTCGAGCAGATCCTCGAGCGATTCCAGATCGCTGGTGAGCCGCGCGACGATCTTGCCGGAGGTGTAGTTCTCGTGGAAATCGATCGAGAGCCGCTGCACGTGCGTGAAGACCCGCAGCCGCAGATCGAACAGCACCTGCTGGCTCAACCTGCCGGAGATGCGCAGGAACAGGAAGGTCGTCACGCCGCCGAGCGCGGTGCAGCCGAGGATGCCGCCCACGGCCAGCACCAGCGGCAACCAGTCGCCGTCGAGCGCGCGTGCGACACCGGTGTCGACTCCGTGTGCGACGAACAGCGGCGTCGCCACCAGGGCCGCATTGTCGATCACGATCAACACCAGCGCGGCGGCCGCCCACCGGCGGTAGGGACGGATCAGCGACCACAGCAGGCGGCGCGACCGTGCCGCCAGGGCGAGGTTGACCGCCTCGGTCTGCTCCCCTTCCTCGGCGGCCACGCCCCGCCAGTCGGCCTCGGATTCGGCGTCGGTGCGGAGGGCCACGGCGCCGCCGGCCTCCTCGTAGGCCGCGGTTTCCGGGCGGCCGCTGCTCGTGCCCGCCCGGTCAGTGTTCGTGCGCGAAGCTGCGTCCTCGTTCGGGTTCTCCGCCATCGAGATCACCTCCCATCAGTTCCCGGTAGCGCGAACAGGTTTCGAGCAGTCGTTCATGAGGTCCGTCGGCGATGATGCGGCCCCCGTCGAGGACCGCGACCCGATCCGCCCAGGCCGCGGTCGACGGGCGGTGGGCCACCAGCAGCACGGTGGCACCGGCCAGCGCCTCTCGCAGTCGCTTCTGGACCTGTTCTTCGGTGCTCACATCCAGAGCGGAGAGCGGGTCGTCCAGAACTACGACGTGCCCGCCGGCATGTTTCTGCCGGTCCAGGACGGCTCGCGCCAGCGCCAGCCGCTGCCGCTGACCGCCGGAAAGGCTCAGACCCTGTTCCCCGATCCGGGTGCGCAGACCCCACGGCAATTCGTCGACGAACTGCGCGGCGCAGGCCACATCCAGTGCGGCATGGATCCGGTCCTCGCCGGCGTCGGGGTAGCCGAGAGTGATGTTCTCGCGCACGCTGGCCGAGAACAGCACCGGATCCTCGAAGGCCACCGAGACCTGTGACCGCAGATCCGCCAGTCGTAGCGAGCGCACGTCGATACCGTCGATGGTCACCGCACCGGCCGCGACGTCGAACAGTCGCGGCACCAGGCCCAGCAACGCCGACTTACCGCTGCCGGTGGCGCCGACCACCGCGACGGTCTCCCCGGGACGCACGTGCAGCGAAATATCGTGCAGCAGATCACGGTCGGCGTCCGGGAAGCGGAAACGCACCCGCTCGAACCGCAATTCACCACGCAGCGGCTGCGGCGCGGGAACGGGATGCTCCGGGTCGGTGATCTCGACGGGGGTGTCGATCACCTCCCAGAACCGTTGCGCCGCGGTGCGGGCGTGGTTCATCTCGGCCAGCAGGAAGCCGAAGCCCATGATCGGCCACTGCAGATAGGTGGTCAGGGTGATGCCGGCGACCAGGGCGCCGACCGTCATCGCCTGTTCGGTGAGCAGATATCCGCCGATGGCGAGTGCGGCCGCGATACCCAACGCGGACAGCGTGTTCAGCGCGGTCCACAACCGCGCCGCCAACCGCACCTTGGCCAGCTCGAGGGTTCGCAGTTCGCGCGCCTCGGCCCGGAACTGGCCCCCGAACCACGGACCGCGGCCGAACGCCTTGAGGACGCGAATGCCCTGTGCGGATTCCTCGACCGTGGTGGCGAGATGGCCGGACTGGTCCTGCGCGCGACGGGAGGCGCGACCGTAGCCCTGTTCGAATTGCAGTGCGAGCAGGACGAGCGGAACCGCGATGAGCAGTTCGATCAACCCGATCTGCCAGCTCAAGACGAACAGCAGCGCCACACCCACGCCCAGCGTCGCACTCAGCGACAGCAGCGACGGCGCGACAAAGGCGAAGAAGCGCCGCAGGGTGGACATGTCGGTGATCGCCCGCGAGGTGAGCTGGCCGGACTCCATCCCGTCGTGGACGCCGACCGACAGCACCTGCAATCGCTGGAAAAGCTTGCCGCGCAACGACACCTCCAGCCGGCTCGCGGGCGCCGCGATGATCCACCGCCGCCACCACGAGGTGACCGTGCTGAGCACCGCCAGCCCCACCACCAGGCCGATCGGCACCCAGATGCCGCCGAAATCCCGCTGCGCGACCGGCCCGTCGACGATCCGCGCGGTGACGAACGGCAACGTGATATCGCACAGCATGCCGAGCCCCGACAGCACGGCGCTGCCGAACAGCGCCGCGCGATAGGGCCGGATCTCCGGCCACAGACGCCGCAATGAACCCGCACCCGTCACTCGGGTGGTGTGATTTTCGTCGACCGTTCCGGTTCTGTCGTCCTCCGAATCGGATACGGTCTCCGTCGTAGCGACGGACACAACAATCCCCCTTCGCCAGGTCGTCTTTCGCCGAATCGCTCACTACCGCACCGCCCCGGCCCCCGACCGAGCGCCCGTACGACCTTCCAGATTGCCAGCGCCGCCCCCGCCCGCCAACCGATTTTCGGTCGCTGGGCCGCCCGACCTCTCCGAACCGCACAGCTGGGAACCGGCATGCTGGGCTCGCCCGCTCCGCCTCTCATTTCCCCACGGGCCCGTGCACATCCGAAGAACACCACCCACTGATTGCTGACGCCCTCGACCTGCTCGAGTAACCTCCACACCCGGGCCCTTCGCGACCGCGCCGGTGCCCGACGGGGATTCGGGCGAAAGGACCACCGGCTGTGAACAACACGCGGATGGTCGGGTTGTTCGCCGGGATCGGGGGTTTGGAGCTCGGGCTCAGCGCCCACGGTTGGCGTACCGAGCTGCTCTGCGAGATCGACCCGGGCGCACGCGCGGTCCTCTCCGCCCGCTTCCCCGATGTCGAGACCCACGCCGATGTGACCCGCCTGCGCGGGCTGCCCGCCGGGACGGAGCTGGTCGCCGCCGGATTTCCCTGTCAGGACCTGTCGCAGGCGGGACGGACGGCGGGCATCACCGGCGAGCGCTCGGGTCTGGTCGACGAGGTGTTCCGGCTGGTCCGGCGCAAACGCGGCCCGCGCTGGCTGCTGATCGAGAACGTCCCGTTCATGTTGCAGCTGGGGCGTGGACAGGCGATGCGGCACATCACGGCCGCGTTGGAGGAGCTGGGCTACACCTGGGCCTACCGGGTGGTCGACGCACGCGCCTTCGGGCTGCCACAGCGGCGGCAGCGGGTGCTGATGCTGGCGTCGCGGTCGGAGGATCCGCGGCCGGTGCTGTTCGGAACCGATGCGGGGCCACGCACGATCGGCGATCCGGAGGTGGATCCGTGCGGCTTCTACTGGACCGAGGGGGTGCGCGGGCTGGGCTGGGCGGTGAACGCGGTGCCGACGCTGAAAGGCGGGTCCGGGCTCGGGATCGCCAGTCCGCCCGCGGTCCGGTTGCCGGCCGGTGAGATCGTCACTCCGGGAATCACCGATGCCGAACGGCTGCAAGGGTTTTCCCACGATTGGACCGCGCCCGCACTCTCCGCCGCCGGGGTCCGCCCCGGACATCGGTGGAAGCTGGTCGGCAACGCGGTGAGTGTGCGGATGGCGTCGTGGATCGGCTCCCGCTTGGCGTCTCCCTCCGACGGCGTGGCCGCGGACTACGCGCCGCTGACCGCGCATCGCTGGCCGGCGGCGGCCTGGGGTCATGCCGGCACGGCCTATCGGGTCCCGGTCTCGACGTGGCCGGTGCACGAGCCGTACGAGGATCTGCGCTGGTTCCTCGACGACGCCCGCTTGCTGTCGGCCCGCGCGACCGCCGGTTTCCTGCGCCGCGCCGCCCGCGGCACGCTGCGCTTCCCGCCCGGTTTCCTCGCCGATGTGGAGAACCACCTGATCCGCATGGGAGGCCTGCCACAGGAGGCGGCGTGAGTGATAATGCGCAGCCCACTCGCGCGGCCGACCGGGCGCGGGTGTCCCGCACGTCCCAGCGGCGGCGTGAGTGATAATGCGCAGCCCACTCGCGCGGCCGACCGGGCGCGGGTGTCCCGCACGTCCCAGCGGCGGCGTGAGTGATAATGCGCAGCCCACTCGCGCGGCCGACCGGGCGCGGGTGTCCCGCACGTCCCAGCGGCGGCGTGAGTGATAATGCGCAGCCCACTCGCGCGGCCGACCGGGCGCGGGTGTCCCGCACGTCCCAGCGGCGGCGTGAGATGTCGAATAGGTCACCGAATCCGACCCCGGGAACACCCGCCCGCCGGTGGACGCTGTAAGGGTTGTGCATGAGTTCCGGCCGTCCCGTCACCGACGCGGTGACCAGTGCCCGGATGGCTCGGCAGCGGCGGACGGGTACCGCCCCGGAGACCGCGTTGCGTACCGAACTGCATCGGCGAGGCCTGCGCTACTTCGTGGACCGCGCCCCGCTTCCGGGTTTGCGCCGCCGGGCCGACCTGGTTTTCCCGCGCCGCAAGGTGGCGGTGTACGTGGACGGGTGTTTCTGGCACTGCTGCCCCGAACACGCCACCTACCCGAAGAACAACGCCGAGTGGTGGGCCGAGAAATTGGCCGGCAACGTGGCCCGCGACCGCGATACCGATGCGCGGCTCACCGCCGCGGGCTGGCTGGTGGTTCGGGTCTGGGAACACGAGGATTCGATGGCCGCCGCGGATCGGGTGCAGTCGGCTTTGTCGGATCGATAGACCATGATGGAAGTGCAGCCGACATTGCAGCGGAAATACGGCACTTCCGGACGTGGGCGATGACGTGAAACGAGGGCAATGACGCCGAGCGAGCCGCATGATCGTGCGGCGGACCGATCCGGTGCGGTCGCCGTACTGGAGCGAGACCACGCGCCCGCGCGCGTGCGGTTCCGCTTGGTCCGCTTACTGATCGCGGCCGCTGTCGCCGTCGCGGGGGTCTGCTATTCGTCGTGGGTCCTGGAATTCGTCCTGCCGATCCATCTGAATCCGATCAGGTCGTTCCTGAGCGAATTGGACGCCGAGGGCCGTCCTTTTCGCTGGGTGTTCGACCTGGGCGACACCATCGCCGGTTCGCTCACCTTGATTTCCGCGATTACGGCGATGTTCGTTTTCTCGCGGCGGCGTTTGTCGACCGTCGGCTGGGTGGCGCTGGGCTGTTTCGGCGCGTCCACGATCGCCGATGCGCAATGGCCGTTGCACACCTGCTCGGCGCCGTGCCCGCCGTCGGACAGCGGCATGTTTCCGCAGTTGCACCAGATCCACGCGCTGACCAGCACGCTCGCGGTCACGTCGATATTCGTGGCGATGATCGCCTTCAGCGTCGCCGCCTTCCGCTATCGGCGCTGGCCGATTCTGCGGCATTCCGGATTGTGGATCCTCATCATCGGCTCGACCGCTACGGCCTGGATGCTGATCGCCGACAATCTGCCGGGCAATTACGCACTGGGCATCGCCCAGCGCATCCAGGTCGGATCCATGTCGCTGTGGCTGATCGCGCTCGCGGTGCAGATCTGGGTTGCGCAGCGCGTGATCAGCGGCGACGGGCGGAAGCGCGCACGGGCTCGTCGTTCCGCAGCATGACCAGTGAGCGGGGCGCCGATTCCGCCACCGCGCCCGCGATCGCCATGGCCGCGAAGGTGGCCAGTATGACGCCCATTACCAGTACCTCGACAATTGTGTTCATATACCCACGGTGACAGCGGCGACTGGCATGCATTTGTGCAGAACATGGGTAAAACCTGAGAATGCCGGCTAGCCCACCGAGACGGTGACGGTGTGCGTCGTGGTGCGTGCCGGAAGCGCCCCGGTATCTACGCGCAGGATTTCGCCGGTGTCCTGGCGGCCGTCCGGCAAGATCTTCGGTTTCAGGCCGAAGGGCGGCTCGCTACCGCTGCTTCCGGCCAATCCGAAATCACTGTCGTCGGAGATGTAGAGCGTGCGGCCGCCGTCGGTGGTGGCGACCCCCTCGATTTTGTCGTGGCCGAAGAATGCGCCGGCCGGATTCAGCCCCGCGACCAATCCGGCGAGATCCAGGTTCGACTTCTTCGCGACCGGGGTGATACCCGCCTTGCCGAGCGCGGCGATCCCGTCGGCGGTCGATACCTTGCCGACATAGGTTTCCAGCGGTTCGTCGCCGACCAGCAGGCCGAGATTCGGATCGTATCGGGTGCCGGGAACGGCGGCTCGCGGTCCGATATCGGTGGCGCCGTTCAGATCGATCGTCCACAGTTTCTTGTTCGCCTTCGGCGCGAGTTCGCCGTCGCGTTCGTCCACGAGAAAGGTGTGGTCGTCGAGTGCGGTGATTTCGGAGACGGCCAGTCTGCGCTTCGGATCCTCGAGCGGGTACACGAATTCGGCTACGGCGCGGGTCTGCAAGTCGACCGTGACGATTCGGGTCATCGGCACCTCCCGTGCGGAAGCCGATCCCGGTGTCTGCAAACCGCTTTGAATCACACCGACCAATCGCCGCCCGTCCGGCGTGACGGTCAGGCCTTCCATGCCCTGATTCGGCGCCCGCAGCGACAATTCGCGCGGCAACCCGGAACCGGGTGCGAGGCGGTCGATTTCGGTGCCGGATGCGTCGAAGTGCACGAGGAACGGACCGTATTCGTCGGAGACCCAGAAGGTGCCGTCGGGCAGCGCGACCAATCCTTCCGGGTCCAGGCCGTGGTCGATGGGCGGCAAGGGGTGGCCGTCGAGATCACGCATGGTCTCCCCGGTCGACGCCGCGGTGTCGACGAGTCCGTTGAAGCCGACGCCCGCACGGTTCTTCAGGTCGATGGTGGATTCCAGCACCGCGCGCGTTCCGGTCAACCGGAATTTGCCGATCTTCGGCACGAAACTCGGGATGGGAACCAGCTTTTCGTTCTTGCCGGGCCCGTCGACGTTCGGGCCGCGGTCGGTGAGTCCGTAGAATTCGTCGGCCGACCCCGGCACCGGCGTCCACGCGGACCCGAAACCGCTGCCCTGCACCGTGGTTCCGAACTCGCCGAGCGGCGCGATATCGGTGGTGTAGAGGTGAACCGCATCGGAGGTGGTCACCGTGAAGGTGTCCTCGCCCTGGTATCCGGGCTCCGGCGTGTAGCGCAGGGAACCGTCGGCGGTGCGGTCCAGGCGGCCGTGGGCCGGGGTGCCGAAGGCGACGGCCGCACCACCGCCGGTGCGGGCGGACAGATCGTCGAGCGATACGGTCAGCGGCCGGTCCCGGTCGGTGTGCCATTGCGGTTCGCCACCGCCGGACGAACAGGCGGCAGCCGCGCAGAGTACGGCGCCGGCGAGGGCGAATCGGAGCATGTGCCTGGTTCCCACCGGTGATACCTATCCTGCCGAGTCGACGATCAGCTGTCGGGCACCTGAACAGTTATCCGACGGCAATCGAGTTCGCCCAGCGCGCGTTCCCAGCGCTGGGTAGGGTCACCCAGGTGACCAGCGAAGCGCCGGAATCAGCCGTTCCCGTCGACCTGCTCGAAGCCGTGCATACGGCAACCGAGTCGCTGGTCGGCGCGGTGGAAACCTTGCACGACAGCGATATCGCCGAACCGTCACTGCTGCCGGGCTGGACGCGCGGCCATCTGCTGGCCCACCTGTCCCGCAATGCCGACGGTCTGGTGAACCTGCTGCTGTGGGCCCGCACCGGCATCGAAACCCCGCAGTACGCAAGCCAACTGCTGCGCGATTCCGATATCGAGGCCGGTGCGCCGCGCCCGCTCGCCGAGCAACTGGGCGATCTGCGCGCCTCCGCCGATCGCTTCCTCGGCCTCGCCCGGGCCATGCCGCCGGACCGCTGGCAGTACCGGGTGCGGGCTCGCACGGGTAAGGAGCTGGCCACCGCGGTGGTGCCGTGGTTGCGCCTGCGCGAGATCGAGATTCACCGCGTCGACCTGAACATCGGCTACCGGCCCGCGGACTGGCCGGCCGCCTTCGTGGCCCGCATGCTGCCGGAGGTGTCCGCCGGATTCGACCACGCGGCCTCCGCACATCGCCCCGCCGATGCCAAGCCGATGACCTCCGACCCGGATCAGCCACCGCCGCCGAGTTTCACCCTCGTCGCCACCGACACCGATTTCACCGCCAAGGTGGGCCCCGACCCTTCCGACACCATCTCCGGGCCCGCAGCGGAGCTGCTGGCGTGGTTGATCGGCCGCAGCGAGGGCGTGGGACTCACCGGATATCTGCCGAATCTGCCCGCCTGGTTGTGAGGCGGCGGACTCACCGGTTCACGCGCCCCGGAACGTCGAGCCGTTCGGCGAGGAAATCCAGGACGCGGTGCAGCGCGGCCTGAGTCGGTTCGCCCGGTTCGTCGATGAGATGTTCGGTGAGTACCGAATGCGCGCTCAGCACGCCCTCCGGATTGGCGGCGGCATCGTCGAGTTCGATGGCGATGAAGGCGTCGCCTAGTTCCCGGCGCAGGAATTCGAAACGTTGCGCGGGTGAGCGCCGGTCACCGCGGAAACGCAGCCCCATCACCGAAAGACCCTCGCCGCAACGCTGTTTGACGCGCTCCAGATCGTCGGGCGAGAGGTCGATCGAGCATTTCTGCCGGGTGGTGAAACCCAGCGGCAGGCCGGGCTGTGAGAGCACGGGTGCGACCAATCGGTCGTCCACAGCCATCCCCAGCGCGAAACCTGCGGTGAAACACATTCCGACGGCACCGACTCCCGGTCCGCCGCACCGCCGATGCTCATCGGCGGCCAGCGCCCGCAGCCACTGCACCACCGGGGATGTGCGGCCGGTCGCCAGCACCACGAACTCCCGGCTGACACAGATCGGCCCGAACTGACCGGCGACGTTCGCCAGCGCGGCAAGAGTGCCATGCGCGGCCGGATCCGGGTCCCGCCCTGGATTGCCGTACAGATGCGGCACCACCGCCGTACAGCCGATGCGCGCTACCCGCCGGGCGAAGTCGAAGACGTCCGGCGAGATGCCGGGAAATTCCGCCATGACGATCACCGCGGGCCCGCTGCCCTGCCGAAAGATCGTGCGGGACTTGCCCTCATGGGTGAAGGTCGCGTGTTCGAAATCGTGAAGATCGTCGTCTGCCATGGCCGGCCCTTTCTCGTTCGGGCCTTCACCTTCGGCCGACCACCCCCGCCGGGTCTTGAAAAAATGTTCCCCAGGCCCGGTATCGGTGCTGCCCGATCGGCGTGTGCGGTTCCCGTGCCAGCGTGTTCGGCGTGCGCCCGGCGAAACTCGCGATCTCCCGGGACATATGGGCCTGATCGCTGTAACCGCAGGAGGCCGCGACATCGGCGGCCGGCCGGCCCGCCACCAGCCCCTCGACCGCATGCCGGAACCGAACCAGCATCGCGGCGCGTTTGGGCCTGAGTCCGATCTGCGATTCGAACCTGGTCCACAGCCGTTTGCGACTCCAGCCGCAGGATTCGGCCAGTTCGGCGACGCGGACCTGCCCGCGGTCCGCGACGATACGATTCCACCCGGCCACGACTTCCGCATCCGGTGTGCGCTCGGGCCGGAAGTGTTGCGCCAGAAACGCTCTCGTGAGCGCGAACCGCACTTCCCAATTCCCCGCCTCCGCGAGCTGCGCACGCAACCGCTCCGCCGAGGCGCCCCACACCTCGTCCAGGCCCACGGCAGCACCCAACTCACCCGGCCCGACCGCACACCGAATACGCCCGCAGCGGCGACATCCGCACCTCGACGCACGCCGCACGTTCGGCCCGAATCGCCGTCCATCGGGACGCGGTGGCCGACTTCGTCCAGGGCACGGCCCGCGCGACGCGCTGGCTGCAGATCACGCCACATGAAA
>NZ_LZMK01000277.1:0-961 GCF_001665865.1 Nocardia sp. 852002-20019_SCH5090214
TTGCCCCGCTCGCGGGCGATCTCGCGGTCTTTCTCGGTCATCACCGACACCGCCTCGGCCAGCCGCGCCTGCACACCCACGGTGTCCAGACCGCTCTTGAGGCGGGCCTGATAGTCCAGCAGCAAGGTGTCGACCCGGTATTTGGCCTCTTCCCCCAGATCGACCACCGGCTTGCCGATTCGGCGCAACTCCTCGGCTGCCGCCGGGGTGACGGGCACCCAGTCGGTGTCGTTCACACTCATCGGCTGGGCGGAGGCCTCACCGAGGTAGATGGCCACGAACCGGGCCCGCGCGCGCACCTCGTCACCGAGACCGGCGGCTTTCATCTTCTTCGTCAACGCCGAAAGGCTGTTCACGCTGGGCTCGTTGCGCCACGCCTCGACCTGCGCGTACAGCTCCTGCTTGACCGATTCGTCGATGTCCTCGGCCGCGATCATCTCCACCAGCCGGTCTTGGGCGGTGGCCAGACGGTCTTGGGTGGCGCGTTCCTGCTCGACGGCGGCCATCTTCGCCGCCAGCTGCGGGGTTACCTCGGCATCGATGGTGACGTGCCCGCCGTCGAGGTCGACGTGCACACCCCAGCGCTGCCGGATGTGCCCGGCCAGTTCCACCGACGCGCGGCGGGCAGCCTCGGAGTCTTCCGACCAGGTCACCGCCTCAC
The DNA here is from genome assembly GCF_001665865.1 of Nocardia sp. 852002-20019_SCH5090214. Lineage (NCBI taxonomy): Bacteria > Bacillati > Actinomycetota > Actinomycetes > Mycobacteriales > Nocardiaceae > Nocardia > Nocardia sp. 852002-20019_SCH5090214. The sequence goes on from NZ_LZMK01000277.1 coordinate 662, forward strand.
GTAGCGCGGCGGCGATTTCGTTGCGCGAGAGCCGATCCCAACCCTTCCGGCGCAGCGCTTCCAGACCTTTCTCGGCCGCCTTGCGCTCGGCGGCGACCTGGGCGGCGTGCTCGCGGCGGGCCTTCTCCTCCCGCATCTGCATGGCCTCGATGGCGGCGCGGCGGGCGGTGATGCCGGCCGTGGCTCGGTTCATCACCTCCTGCATCAGTGCCCGCAGCATCACCGCGAACTGGCTGCCGATCCGGTCGAGGGTTTCGTCGTGGTGCTGCTGGACGGGGGTGTGCAGGCCGGACAGGTTGA
>NZ_LZMK01000278.1:0-567 GCF_001665865.1 Nocardia sp. 852002-20019_SCH5090214
GTGAAAGTCAGGCTCTCCTTGACGAATTCGACCCGCACGCCCTTGCCGGTGAGGGTGCGCACGATCGAGCGGAGGTCGTCGAGGTTTCGGGCCAGGCGGTCCATCGAGTGAACGATCACCGTGTCGCCGTCACGCACGAACGCGAGCATCTCGGCGAGCTTCGGCCGCGCCGAGTCCTTCCCGGAGGCCTTGTCGGTGAAGGTGCGTTCGACATCGACGCCGTCGAGCTGGCGGACGGTGTTCTGATCGAGAGTGCTGACCCTGATGTAGCCGACCCGCATGATTCACCCCTCCAGAGACCGAAATTGTCAGGTTGAACTCTAAGAACCCAGCCGACAAGTGTCAAGAAAGGCGAATTCTCACCCTATTTTGACGCTGTTCGTCCCCGGTCACGACTGTGGTGTTGGGGTGTACCCCAGATGCGCAGGCACTGCCAGCACCACGCTCCGCAGCTGCGGCTGTAACGTGTTTCACTTCTGAGTGTCAACGGATTTCGGAGGGGACCGAACACAGATGCTGAGCTTCTTCGTCGAACGCGATGGTCGACTCGTCGCCCAGAAACTCGCC
>NZ_LZMK01000279.1:0-660 GCF_001665865.1 Nocardia sp. 852002-20019_SCH5090214
CTCCAGCAGTGGGGACGCGTTTTTCGAGCCGGAAGGCGAGGACCTTCTCGCCGGGTTGATCCTGGCGGCCGCGTTGGCGAAAGAGCCGATCACGACGGTGTTCGAGTGGGTCACCAAGCAGACCGACGAGACACCGGTGCGGATCCTCGACGACCACGGTTTCGGTTTGGTCGCCGGTGCCCTGTCCGAGCAGTTCAGTGCACCGGAAAAGCAGAAGGGCGGCGTGTTCTCGACCGCGAAGAAGATGGCGGCGGTCCTCAAGTATGAGGACATCCGCCGGTGGGTGTGCCCGCCGCAGCGCGGTGAGCGCCCGCGCCGGGCCTTCGATGTCGCCGAGTTCGTCACCAGCAAAGACACCCTGTATCTGCTGTCGGAGGAAGGCCCGGCCTCCGGCGGCGCGCTGGTGACCGCGTTCGCGTCGGCCGTGGCTGCGGCGGGCAAGGACGAGGGCGGGCGCGCCGGTGGCCGGATGCCGGTGCCGATGCTGATCGTGCTCGATGAGGCCGCCAACATTGTCCGCTGGCGCAACCTGCCGAAGCAGTACAGCCACTTCGGATCTCGCGGCATCGTCGTCATGACCATTCTGCAGTCCTGGGCTCAGGGCGTGGGCTGCTGGGGCGAAGCGGGCATGAAGGCGCTGTGGTCGGCGGCCAACATCAA
>NZ_LZMK01000280.1:0-13891 GCF_001665865.1 Nocardia sp. 852002-20019_SCH5090214
GACTGCAGACCGTAGACGGGCCGGTCGGTGACGTACCGCAGCAGACCCGAGTAGCACCACGAGAGCGGAACGGCGGAATGCAGGCAGATCAGCGGAGTCCCGGAACCGCTGCCACGCAACGGAAGAACCGGCTCCAGCGCCGAACCGCCGACCGCCACATTGCTGTTCCCGTCGGCCGCCGTGGCCTCGATGGCGGCGGCCAAGGTGTGCACCGTCGGGGTGAACAGCGAGGAAATCGTCACCGTCGTGCCGGTCCGCTCCGACAGTTGCCGGCACAGCTCGACGCCCAGCAACGAGTTGCCGCCGAGTTCGAAGAAGTTGTCGTCCAAGCCGACCCGAGATTGCCCGGTGACCTCGGCGATGGTCTCCGCGACCGTGCGCTCGATCGGCGATGTCGGCGCGCGGAATGCCGGACGCGGCAACGTCTGCGGATCCGGCAACGCGGATCGATCGGTCTTGCCGCTGCTCGGATTGATCGGTATCTCGGGCAGCGGCACCAGCATCGCCGGAATCATGCCGGGCGGCAGCACGGTGCGTAGTCGCGCCAGGACGGCGGTGCGGTCGAAGTGCTCCTTCGCGGCCGCCGTGGGGACGACATAGCCGATCAGCCGATCGCCGAGCGCCTCGGACGTCCACACCCGCACCACGGCCTGATCGACCGTCTCGTCCGCGGCCAGTGCGCGCTCCACCTCGGACGGCTCGATGCGCTGCCCCCGCAGCGAGATTTGAACATCGCCACGGCCGAGGTACTCGAGCGTGCCGTCGGGTTGTTCCCGGACCATGTCACCCGTGCGATACATCCGAGTTCCGGGCTCTCCGTAAGGATTTGCCACGAAACTCTGCGCGGTGATGCCGGGCCGCCCGAGATACCCGCGCGCCAAGGCGTCCCCGGCGAGATACAGTTCGCCGCGGGCGCCGCGTGGCGCCGGGCGCAGCCGGGCGTCCAGTACCGGAGTCTGCACGCCGGGCAGTCCGCGGCCGATCGTGATGAGCGCGTTCGGATCGAGCGGTTCGGTTTGGGTCACCACGACGGTGGCCTCGGTGGGGCCATAGGAGTTGAACATCGGGAGCCGGCCCGCCCAGCGTTCGGCCAATGCCGGCGGGCATTTGTCACCGCCCACGGTGACGGTCCGCAGCGCCGGCAATCGGTCCGGGTCGAGCGTCGCCAGAATGGCCGGTGTAACCACCAGATGGGTGACGCCCTCGTCCTCCATCACCTGCGAAAGCCGCTGTCCCGCAATGATGTCCGGCGCGAGTGCCACCAGCTTCGCTCCGGGCGTGAACGCGGAGAGATATTCGAGCATCGACGCATCGCAGAACGGTGAATGTGCCTGCAACACCACCGAATCGCTGCCGATGCGGTTACGGGTGCGCAGATCGTCGGCCAATGTCGCCAGACCTTCGTGGGTGCTCAGCACTCCCTTGGGTTCACCGGTCGATCCGGAGGTGTAGATCAGATAGGCCGGGTGGGCGGCCCGCAGCGGTCGTATCCGATCCGCGTCGGTCACCGCGGCGGTCGACCGGGCCGCGGCGGCACGGGTGAACTCGTCGCTGTCGAGCAACAGCCAATCGACCGCGGTGCTCTCCAGAGGCGTGCGCCACTCGGTGCGGGTGATGCCCAGCGCCGCACCGGAATCGGCGATCAGCTTCGACACGCGCGCCGGAGGATCGGCGGGATTGACCGGGAAGAACACCGCGCCGGCCCGGGCGACCGCCCACAGCGCCATGACCGATTCCACCGACCGGGACAACGCCACCGCGACAACGACTTCCGGCCCGGCTCCGTGCGCGATCAGCTCGCGCGCCCACTGCGCGGTCGTCTCGTCGAGTTCGCGATAGGTCACCGATCGGTCCGGCCCACTCAGTGCGATCCGTTCACCGGCATCGATTCCGCCGGAGAGCAACTCCGGCAGCAACCGCTGGTGCTGCCGCTGCTGCGGGGCGGCGATCGTGTGGGTACCGGCGACAGCCGCGAACACCTTCTCCGTAGCGTCGGCCCACAGGAATCGGGACAGGCACTCCATGAACTGCTGCCGATACCCCTCCACTTCGTCTGCCCGATACAGCTCCGGGTTGGCGTGGAAGTCGACGACGAACGGCTCGTCGCCGAAGCGGTAGCAGCTGATCGCCATATCCTCCACCGGGCCGGCCGAAAGCAGTTGCGTCCGACCGCGAACGGCGCCGAAGTCGATGCTGTCGGGCAGGCTGAGAACGTTGATCAGCGGGCCGTAGCCGTGGCGACCGGCCCGGCCCACGCCGTGGTCACGGAGCAGGTCTTCGTGCCGGTACAACTGGTGGCGCAGCGCGCCGATCATGTTCAGGCGCACCTGGCGGACGAGGTCGCCCACCGTGCTCTCGGCCACGCCCCGCACTCGCAACGGCACCACGTTGGAGACCATCCCGGCCGACTGCCGCAGCGCTCCCGTGGTGCGACCGGCGACGGGCAGCGACACCGTGACATCGGTATCACCGGTCATCTGCGCGAGAAAGGCGGTCACCGCCGCGACCAGCACCTCGGCCACCCCCGTGCCGTACCGCCGCGCTGCGGCGTCGAGCCGTGCCATGACCTCCGCATCGACAATCGCATGCGCGATATGAGGGTGTGCCGAGGGCGCCGCGTACCGCTCGCTGAGGCGCGTTACGTGATCGAGGCCGGCCAGCTCCTTGCCCCAGTACTCGCGGTCGGCGGCGAACCGGGACGAGGACCGGTACCGCTGCTCGGCCGCCACGATCTCGGTCAGTGACACCGCCCGGCACGGTGCGGGGGGCCGTCCTTCGGTTGCGGCGGAATGTAATTCGGCCGTTCGCTGCAACACCCGAGCGGCGCCGAAACCGTCGACGGCGATGTGGTGGCTGCGCGCATAACAGCGATAACGGCCGGGGCCGAGAGTGAACAGCACCGTCTTCGTGACGTCGTCGCCGGTCAGGTCGATGCCCCGATGATGATCCCGGCTCATCCACTCGTCGGCGGCGCGTTCGGGATCGGGGTGATCACTCAGATCTATGCAGTCGAATCCGGCGTCCAGCTCGTGGTCGAGGTATTGGCGCGGTCGGCCCCCGACGACGGCGAATCGCACATGCGGCGACTGCAATTCGCGCGCGGCGCGGCGGGCGCACTGCTGGAGCAGGCCCAGATCGAGTTCGCCCTGCACATCGGTGTATTGGGAGATGGAGAACGGAACCGAGGGATGTAATTGCTGGGCCAGCCACAGTTCCGACTGCGCTACCGACAATTCGAAGAAGTCCGCGTCCGGAGCCACGCCGTCGTGACGACGCGTGGTACTCGAGAGGTCTACCACCGCAATTCCTTAAATCTCGACGGCGAGGATATCGACGAAAGTGTTTGTGCGAGAAGGCGACATCACGATCCGACCCGCGTCCGGAGAAAGCCCTCTACTTCCGCCGTCATCCGGTCGACCGAATCGGCGACGAAGAGGAGGGGCTGGCAAATGCTGTCGTCGATATCGCTGGTGAGTATGTCCTCGACCCGGAACTCTCGCAGATCCGCATGCACGAAGGACTCCATCTCCGTGACCGAGGACAGAATCGCGGCTCCGTACGCGCGCGGATGACCCTTTTCGGCGACCACGCCGACCTCCAGTGTGAACCAGAACAATCGCGCGATCGCGGCCCGCTCCTCGTCGGAGGTGGCGCGGTTGGCGGCGCGGCCGAAGCAGCGATACAGTTCCGCGAATTCCGGATCGGCGAGTATCACCGCATGTCCGACCAATTCGTGGATGACATCGGGATCGGGCGAGAACGATTGTTCGGTCACCGGCCGCACGTCCGGGGTCGCGTGCAGGATGCCGTCGGCCATGGGGCCGTAGAACAGGCGTCCCGGCTGGCTTCCGATGGCCGGTGCAAGCTCGAAACCGGTCAGGGACCGAAGCGTGCGGGTAACCTCGCTCATCTGCGGTACCCGGTCGGCGGGCAGTTGAACGATGCGAGCGGCGGCACGATACTCCGCACATCCCAGTTCCTCGTGCATGGCCCGAAGCGTCGCGAAAACCCGTGACCAGAGCGCGTCTTCGTCGCTGCTGTAGACGAATTCGGGCAACGGCTGCCCGGGGCGGCATGCGCGGGCGACGCGCTCACGCTCGGAACGAACGTCGAGACCAACCGTCATCGCAATCAATCCTCTCCTCGAGTTGCCTAAAGTGCGCAGGTCATCACCACTCGGAATCGATCGGCGCTGACAATAGGTGCGTTCTGTGTGCGCGAGTACCCCCGGCTATTTCCTGCAAACAAATCGGCGAAGGCGGCGAGCATAAAGTAGAACGCGGCTTCCCGCAATACAGCTCGGGGAATATTGGGTGAAGATTCTTCGCCGTACGCGGACCTGCGCGAAAAGTGAAACGGGTTGTCCGGCAAGCGGAAGATTTCCTGCCCGATCTGTCGCTTTTCTCCCGAAATCTTCATGGCGCCTTCACCAATGTTCAGGCGCCGATCACGGCCGCGAACATCGGCCACGAATCGTGCACGACATTCACGTTCTGGTCGGCGAAGAACGTCGCCACGTCGGTGCGGTCGAGCCATCCCGACCCGGTTTCCCCGCCCTCGACGCCGTCGAGGAGATACAGCGTCGGGCGGGGCGCCGAGGTATCCGCCGGGCGCAGCACCCGCACGGGGACGGACCGGTCCATCGCCGGTGAGTACACGTTCAAGGCGGCCTGCGCGGCGACCGGCGACCGATCCACCGGATCGCCGCCGGCTGACGCGGCCCCCACGGTCGTCGCCGAGAGGAGCAGGACGAAGACCCCGGCGAGCCACCGTAAACCTCCCGCGGGCAGGTTCGGCATCGGCCCCTCCGCTCTTCTCGGGCGAACAACGGTGATCAGTCAAGCTACTACACGGCGAGCGGGGAACTCCCGGTTTGCCGCCACATTGCTGAGCGAGTCTTCTGTCGCTGAGGTCGGCGAATGCCGCGGCCAGGGTCAACGGGGTAGGGCCGGACACCTCAGCGGATCGACGCCGGTGAGGTCGGCGCAGGCGTCCCAGAGCTCGGCCGCGGTGTCGACGTCGGTCATATGGGCATGGGGTGTTTCGCGATGCGGTCGTCCACGAAGGCCGAAAACCCTCGGCCCCCACAGCTCACCACCGGTGATCTCGGCATCGAGGGTGGCTCGGACGATGCTCTCGGCGCCCGCGTGCTTGCCGTGCAGCACAACGCCGGCGGGCAGGCCGCGCAGGCGCTGGGCCGGAGGATGGACGAACAGCGGTGGTCGCGACGGGGTGAGCGAGTCCAGGGCGCCGCCGGGATGGGCGAGGATGCTCGCGGTGCCGGCCCCGCATGCCCGCAGCCGGCGATCCAATTCGAAACCGATCATCATCTGCGCCAGTTTCGATCGCCCGTAGGTGCGTTCGGGCCGGTAGTCGCGCTCCGACTGCAGATCGCCGAGATCCAGCCGCTCCGACCGCGCGGCGAAGCTGCCCACCGTGACCACCCGGCTCCGCGAGGCGGCTGTCAGCCTCGGCATCAGGTGTGCGACCAGCGCGAAATGGCCGAGATGATTTGTCGCGAACATCGCTTCGTGTCCCCGCGGGTTCACCCGGCGCTGTGGGGCTGACAGGAGTATTCCGGCGTTGAGTACGACCGCGTCCAAGCGCTCGACGCCGAGGGCGTCGACGGTCGCGGGCAGTGCGGACAGGTCCGCGAGGTCCAGCGGCACCGAGAGCGGTCGAGCGTGCGGAACGCGCCTCCGGATCGCCTTGATCGCGAGGCCGGCTTTGGCGGTGTCGCGGCACCCGAGCGCCACTGTGGCGCCCGCGGCAGCGAGTTGCTCCGCGACGAAGTATCCGATGCCCGCACTGGCGCCGGTGACCAGAATCGTCTTCCCCTCGGCTCGACAGCCGCTGTGCCATGTCATGCCGGCAACCCTGACATCGTGCTCTTGCACCGCCCTCACGTGCCACTGGCACGCGGGCGGATGTCGTGAACGGTAACCACCGGAAAGCTGACGATCGGCGCGGGGGGATATATTCTCAGGTCGAAGGTTGTATTCGGGGGAATTGCAGGAAGAGATGCGGCGTGGAATTGCGCTCTTTACGAAAAGAATCTTGTGGGAATTAACTTTCCAGTCTGAATAATTAATAGCGGATAATGAAATTCTGGACGCGTTTTAATTACGCGATTTCGACCATGGAAAGATGAGAAGAAGCTATATTTTAGAAACTCAGTGTTGCGGTCCGACATCCGGTCGTACCGTTGCTCGATATTTTCTGGAGTTAGTCATGAGATCGATCTCTTCCCTGGTTCGTGCCGGCGTTCTCGCTCCCGTGGCGGTCGCCACCGTCTTTTGTCTGGCGGCACCGGCGAATGCCGCCCCGGTCAGCGTGAACTGGAGCTGTAAGGGCACCATTCTCGGGATCGGCCAGACCTCGAGTATGACCACATCGGTCACCGGCACCGCGCCGAGTTCGGCGGCCTCGGGTTCGGCGGTGGCCATCACCCTCACGCCGGGTTCCTCGTCGGTGCCCAGTTCGGCGTCCGGCTTCACGGTGAACAACATCAGCAACCTGAAGATGACCTTCCCGACTCCCGCGAATTCGACACTGGTCTCGGCCACCGCCTCCGGGGGGACCGTGGCCGGCACCGTCACCACGTCGGGTGGGAATGTCGTTCTGACCGTGCCCGGTCCGATCGCCGGCGGTACCAGCTTCACGCCGCCGGCGGTGACCATCAACGTCACCGCCGGTACTCCCGGCACGCCGATCACCAGCAAGTACGCGGGGACCAGCTACACGAATCCCGGTATGACCATGACGACCAACGTCGCCTTGGTCGGCAATGTGGCGACCTCGTGTTATCCGAATCCGTCCCCGACCCTCACCACCACATCTGTCAGCTGATTCCGCGGACAGGGGCCACGGCGTGACGGCCGGTGTCCGCGCCGGCGGCCGGTGGTGAACATGCCTGGACCGGGTTGTGTCAGCAGCCCGGTCCAGGTTTCACCCGGGCGGGACGGGTGACTGCTGTTCCTCATAGTGGTTGCCCCGCTTCACGTTTGGGGTACGGGAAACCGTTGGACCGAATTCTGAAATGCACCGTATCGCATGGGTCGGTGTGTCGTACAGTGCATGTCCGACACTGCCCACGGTCGCTTCGCCGGCCGCGGCGGTGCCAGCTTTCGTGATGTTCGTCAGCCGCGGTTCGGCTGTCGTCCGAATCGATTGACAGGAGCACACATGCCCGCTTCAATCGCCCGGCGGCGATCCCGGAGAACAGCCGAACCCGCCCGACTCTCGGTCGAACTCAAAAGGGCCCTGGAGTTCTACCACGGAACCGTCGAGGACCTGGCCCGCGAATTGATCAGAGTGCTGGGTGTGAACGAAACCGACCGGCGTGCTTTGGAAATCGTGCTGGCCGACGACGAGAAGTCGACGACGCCGGGACTGCTGGCCGAACGGCTCGGCATCACGGCTGCCGGCGTCACGATCATGCTCAATCGGCTGGAGAAGCAGGGCTATATCGCCCGCTCGCTGCATCCGACCGATCGTCGTCGCGTGATAGTGATGGCCACCGAACTCGCGGCGTATCGCATACGAGAAATCGTCGTGCCGATGCTCGTCGAGAGTTACAAGATGTTGTCGAGCTGGTACGACTCGCACGAACTCGAAATAATCGCCGACTTTCTCACCCGCGCGGGTGAGCTGCAACAAATCCACCGGCAACGACTGCGCGACGTGGATCCCTACTCGAGGTCCTGAAACCCGGCCGCGAAGCCTCGAGGCCCCGCCCGTTCGGCGAGGCGACACCGTAATGCGCGCGTTTCGCTGTTCGCGGAACTGCCGGAATTCGACGTCGACGCTCGGGCATGTTTTCGGTGTCGGAGGCGGTGTGCGCACCGTTTCCGGCGGTCGGCGCATCACAAGGAAGAAAGCGGTGGGCGGATGCGAACCGTCGACAACAGCGAACAGCGAGTGACAGCAACCGATATCGATGATGAGCCTCGGCGTCGAATTCCGCGGTCGGACGGACGATTCCGGCGGCAGGTCTCGCGCGCGGGAGTGGTCACCGCGTTGGTGACCACGGCGATCGGGATAACGCTCGTGGTGCGAGCGGATTCGGGCCCGCCGGCGCACGTGAACGAGGCGCAGTCGCACCTCGGCGAACCCGCCGTGCAGACTCTCGACTGCGGCGCTGTTCCCAGCGAAGCCGGCGCGGTGAACGCGAGCCCGATGTCCGACGCGTCGAGCGAAATCTCCGTACCGGGCGACGGCGCGGGCAGTACCGACACCACCGCCGATTCCGGAATCGCGCCACCGGCCGCGGATCCCATCGATCCCGGTGCCGGCCAGGCCACCGCAACAGAATCCACGACGGCCACGACGACGGATACCGCGACGGCGGCGTCGGCCGGCGCGAGTTTCTCTGCCACGGCGAGCCTTTCGATCCAGATCTTGCCCGGCGTGCCGGATCCGGGCGCGGTCGTCTCACCACCGATATCCACGGCCCCTACGACTTCGGTGGAGACATCGACGGTGACGGTAACTGCCGATCCGAGGACGGCGACCACGACTGTGCCGGCCACGACGGTGCCGACCGCCACTCTGCCTTCCACGGGAGTGCCGGCCGCCACCCTGTCGACCACCACGACTACGGCACCGGCCGGCACCACGACGACGGCAGCCAGGGGCACGACAACCAAGTCCGCGACAGCATCCGCGAGTACCACGATCGCGGCGAGTTCGACGACTTCCACGTCGCCGGAGGTCGCCACGACACCCGGAGCGACCACATCGACAAGGCCCACAACGACCACGACGTCGGCGACGAAACCTCCGATGCCGACGAAGTCGGCGCGTCCGACGACTCCGTCGATCGCACATCCACCGGCCACATCACCGAAACCCGCAGCGGGATAGGTGATCACGCGATCGTGGGTGCGCTCGCTCGAGCATCGGCGGTTGTCGCCGGATCCTGCGCACCTAAGCCGGCGAATGGGCCTCCGGCTGCCAGTCGTACACGACCGTGGTGCGCAAAACGATGTCCTGCAGCGAATACCGGCGCGGATCGACCACCACCCAGAACAATCCGACCGCGAACATCACGCAGAACACCGCCCGCACCAGAGCCCGCGGCCATCCCACGAGTTCGCCGCCGCGGGTCACCACCCGCAGCCCCATCATCACGGCGCCGACGGTGCGACCACTCACGGCCCAGCATCCGGTGAGATACAGCACCGACACCGCGATGAATATGCCCGTCGACATCACCGCACCGGCGTCCGGCCAGGTGAAATCCTGCGGTGAGAACAGCAGCCGAGCGAACGCCAGGCACAGGTAGATCGCGGCCATGATCGCCAGGACGACGGCGACGTCGACCCCCGATGCGATCGACCGCGTCACGATGCCGGCGGGACGGTGCGCAGGGGCACTCACTCCGCGCCCGATTCGGACGGTGCTCGCCGGAGCAACTTTCCGACGAACCCCGCGACGGCATCGTCCGCGTGCATCCCCTGGCTCCGGATGCCGAGAACTGCCTCCGCGGACATCGAGTCGGTGGATTCGCGGATGATCCGAGGTAGATCGACACCCTCGATCACGCTGTCGGCCAACCCGACCAGATCGACCCGCCCGATGATCTTGTCGACATCGATCCGTTCGGCCACCGCGTCGAGATCCACGTTGTCGACGACGAGCTCCGTGAGGTCGACAGCGCCGACCGCGGTCCGCACGATCCGGCCGACCACCGCACGCAGCACCCGTTCGGTGAGGTCGTCGACGGCCTCCAGGGTGTCCGCGCCCCGCTGTTCCAGCTCCGCGAGCACCGGCTCGACGCCCGGCACCCGCCGCGCGACGCCGAACCCGAAACCCAGCACGCGCCCAGCAGCTCCGCCGACCCTCGCGGCGGCTCCCGCCACCAGGTTCACCGGCCTCGACATCCGGGTGCCGTCCACATCACCATCAAACTCGCTCGATACCGGATAGGTATGCCTTTCGGGTTATTCGGTGTGCGGACGTCGGCCGAGCTCGGCCGGCCGCGGGCGTGGTTCCCGCTGCCAGATCCGGCGGGACGTCGACAGCGTGTCGCTGTCCAGCCCCGGTGGGTTGGTCCAGATCCGGCGAATCCGTTCGGTGGTGTCGAAACGCGGCCATCCGGGGTCGCCGGTCGCCGCGAAGGCGATGAAGGCGTTGCGCATCGCAGCCGAGAGGCCGACGAAGTCCGGGGGAATCTCCGGTCCGATGCTCGATGGGCGGCTGGTCGATCAACTCACCACACTCGCCGACCCGCGCGACGCCGAATCGACTGTGCGCGAAGTACTTCGGAGCATGATCCCCGGAGCAGCCATCGCCGCCGCGGCCGAACCTCGACCCGACGACAGCTGGCGCATCCAGGTGATGGCCTGGCTCGCCGTGGTCAACCGAGCCGCGCGAAATCCGGAGATGTCGGCCCGCCTGTCCGCCGGCTCCGATCGACTCGCGGCCGCCATCGCGGCCGCCCTCCCCGCGACGGCAACCGGCCAATCGGGCGATGATGCGCTGCGCACCGCACGCGGACTCCTGTCCCTCGTCGAGGGCCTCCTCCTGCAACTGGCACGCGGGGACATAGACCCCGGCGAAGCCGCCACGGTGTGTGGTTATTGTGACGGCCATTGGCGTGCTGTGCTCGTTGTCGAGTTGTGGAAGCCGTCGAATGGGCGCGTGTGTGCGCAACGGAAACCCGGTCGGTGCAGGTGCCGGTGATCACTGCTCGTTGTGCGCGGCTATGCCGCGCTGCGTGATGAGTTCGTCGAGGATCGCCTGCACGGTTTGGGGGCCGCTGTAGTGGTAGCCCTGCACCAGCGAGAAGCCAAGGTCGGTGAGCACTGCCGCTTGGTGCGCGGTCTCGACCCCTTCGGCGATGACCTCCATGTCGAGCGCGGTGCTGAGCGCCTTGATCACCCCGAGCAGCGGTGGCGCGGGGGAGTCCGCGGTGATCGCCGCGACGAAGGACCGGTCCACCTTGAGGATGTCCGCTGGAATGGCCGCCAGCCTGCTCAACGATGAGTAACCGGCGCCGAAGTCGTCGATAGCGATGCGTACGCCGGCGTTCCGCAAGGCGCTCAGGTTGTCGATCGCGTTCGGTGACTCGGCCTCCAACTGCGTCTCGGTGACCTCTAGCACCAGCTGCCCAGCGTGCCAGCCGGTGCTGCGCAGAATACTCCGTACCCGATTGCCGTAATCGCTGTCGGCCAGCTCCAGACCGCTGACATTGACGTTCAGCGTGAGGTCGAGATCTGCGACAGTTCTCCGCAGCGTGACTGCGTCCACACAGGCCCGGCGTAGTACGGCCTGGTCCAGGTCGGCAATCAAGTTGTACTCCTCCGCGGCGCGGATCACCTCGATCGTGCTGAGGCCAGGCTCGGTGGCCGAAGACCAGCGCAGCAACGCCTCCACACCGACCACCTTGTCGCCGAGCGGCAGGCTGACGATCGGTTGGTACCGGACTTCCAGGTTGTTGTCTTCCGCGATGGCCCGGCGCAGTTCCTCAGCCAGGGCAACGCGCTGCCGGGATTCCAGCCTGGTCTGGTTGGGACCTGCCTGCTTGGCCCGATACCGGCCCACATCGGCCCGGCTGACCAGCATCGACGCCGGTTCACGCGGCTGCCATGACGTGACGCCGGCGGAGCAGCCGGTAGTTGTCGCCGCGCGCATGCGGTCGGTGAGCCCGACCGCGGCCCGTTCGGTCGTGTCCGGCAGCAGCACCGCGAACAGGTCGCCACCGAGCCGGGCCAGCGTCTGTTCCGGCGTCAACAGCTCACTCCAGGTGTCGGCGACGTGCTGCAGCACCGCATCGCCCGTGGGCTGGTCGAGGTGGCCGTTGTCGTCAGTCTGGAAGTGGTCCAGGTCGGCCAACACCAGCGCGGGGCGTTGGCCGAGCCGCCCGGCCTTGGCGATCTCGGCGTTCAGCAACCGATCGAAACCGCGCCGATTGAGCAGGCCGGTGAGCACATCGATGTCGGCTTCTGCGGCTCTGCGGGCCACAATCGTGACCACCACACCGACCATCACGGTCACCCCGGCCGCGATCACCCCGGTCCACCATTGCAGGTGCTCGCGCGTGCCCAACACCGCCATGCAGCACACCACGGCGAACCCGATCTCCAGGCCGGTGACGTACGTGCTGAAGAAGAACGCGGCATCGCACGCAACGAACACGTATATCGACGACAGCGTGACCGCGGCGGTGTCGCCGGGGAGCCAATGAATGGCAATGGTGATCAGCACGGTCCCGAGCGATACCAAGATCGGGTGCGCACGCACCGGCATCCGCTCACCCACCAGATACACCAGGATGCCGGTGAGCACCGCGACCAGCGCTGCCCCGAACACGACCGCGCGACTACCCGGCCCGTCGCCTGTCAGTGCGGTCACCACGGCAGCGAGCAGTCCGCCGACGAAAAAGAAGGCCCCAGTAGTCCTGGACATAAGGCTCGCTGTTGCCACCACTGATGCCGCCCGCGCCCGAGTACGGGAACCACCCCGGGTTCCGACTCCTCGCATCTCTCCAGACTAGCCACACCATCAGGGTCGGAATACCCAGGTCGGAGCACTAGCCGAGCCTTAACCGGGTACGGCCGGATACGTATCGGGCAAGTGGTCGCCAGCAGAAAGTGCCAGCAGATCTAGTACCAACACCACGCAACGTGTTCGCGCAATGCCATACAGCGAAGCAGTCGCATGTCGATGACCTGCGGCTGCTTCGGTGGGTGGACGTTAGGGGAGCTTACTCGAACACGAAAGCGCAGGTAGATGCGTTGGAGCAGCTGCGTCGGAAGTTGCCCGACCCCAGCGTCACTGTTCCTCCGCCCATTGCGAAGCCCCGAACCGGCCGGACACGCCGACTCGGGCCTGACCAAGTTCAAGAACTCATCACCGGATATCGGAGTGGGGAGACGGTGTACCAGTTAGGCGTCCGGTTCGGTATCGAGCGGCGCACAGTCAGCGAGATCCTCCACCGTAACAACGTGCCGATGCGCCGCCGGGGCCTGTCCGCCGACCAGATCGATGACGCCATCCACTTGTACAACCTGGGCTGGTCCCTCGCCCGAATCGGGCAACGCCTAGGGGTCGACCCGACCACCGTGTTGACCAAACTCCGGCAGTGCGGCATCCGTACCCGCGACACCCACGGACGTCCACGCACATGAAGCGGGGCCGGATCGACGGACGGGAACGGACGTCGCTGTCGCAGGAGGGGTTACGTCCTCGGCAGCGGTGGCTTGGCAGGAACTTTCTGGCCGGACTCCGTTAAACGGCAGGGCCGATCATTTCTCGAAGTCCTAGTGCCGGGCTGTACATCAGAATTATCTCCCACGTTAAAGATTCGCGTCCTTCTCGTCAGTTAGATCGAGCACAAGGGCATGCAGCGTAGACGTGTCGACGACGGGCAGAGCCGAAACTGGGATCTCCAACGTGGAGATCGACCATGCGCGCGCCAGCAATTGTTTGCTCGATCTCCCGCAACCGCATAGTCCCGAACGTGCCAGCGCCCCCGAGCTTTCTGAGGTGAGCTCAATGGCCTCGCACCGTTCTTCGGTACCTGCGACGACATCAGCGATCGCGGTGAGTATCTCGGCCTGTTGGTTCGAATCGGTGATGGTGTGGGCGAGGGTTTCGGCGTGTTCGGTAAGTCGGGCTGCGTGTTCGGGATCGGTCGCGGCCACCG
Source organism: Nocardia sp. 852002-20019_SCH5090214 (assembly GCF_001665865.1). Classification (NCBI taxonomy): domain Bacteria; kingdom Bacillati; phylum Actinomycetota; class Actinomycetes; order Mycobacteriales; family Nocardiaceae; genus Nocardia; species Nocardia sp. 852002-20019_SCH5090214. The sequence continues at coordinate 13,652 of NZ_LZMK01000280.1, forward strand.
CCCGGACGATCCTGATGAGTGCCTTGGCCTGCCGGTTCGGGTTGGCGATGGTACGGGCGATGGTTTCGGCGCGTTTGGGATTGGTCTGGGCCACCACCCGGGCGATTATGGCGAGCGCGTTGGCTCGAGAGGTTGGGTTGGTGATGGTGTGGGCGATGGTTTCGGCGCGTTCGGTGAGTCGAGTTGCGCGTTCAGGGTCGGTGCCAGCTACCGCCTCGGTGATTCCGATGAGTGAAGAAC
>NZ_LZMK01000281.1:0-538 GCF_001665865.1 Nocardia sp. 852002-20019_SCH5090214
CACGGGTCGGCGACCAGCCACTCGTAGATGCTCACCCCGGCGCGCAGATGCATCAGCGACTCGCACGCCTGGTTGGCGGCCACAATGCGGCCCATGACGGTATTGAGGATGAACACCGGCACCGTGATCGCCTCGATAGCGCGAAGCTCCAGGTCACAGGGTGCACTGTCGTCGGACCGAAGCCGACCCTCCTTCGCCGAAACCAGAAGCCGGACGTTGTTCTCCTGAATTTCAAGCGCTCCCAGCACTTTTCGGAGGTTGTCGTCGACGAGCCGACGCTCATCGCGCTCTATCGCCTTGATCGTTCCCGCTGCCAGCCCGACCCGCCGGCCCAGCTCGGCTCGATCCAAATCCAGCTGCTTCCTGCGCTTTTCGACGAACGCTCCCAGGTTTCCGAACCTCGCCGGTACCGTCACGGTCTTACCTCCCCGTCGATCGTGTGGAGCAACCGGCCACAAGTTGTGGCCGCTGCAACCATTGACCCCCTGCACTGTGCCCACAATGCTAGAGCTAGATCGCAAGCGCATACAGGCCGCAA
>NZ_LZMK01000282.1:0-709 GCF_001665865.1 Nocardia sp. 852002-20019_SCH5090214
CACAGTTCGCGGCCGCAGGCGACCGCGCGGCCGATCAGCACGCCGGGAACCTGACCCGGAGCGAGCTGCACACCCAGCTCGATCGCCTTGGCGCGCACCGCGTCCCAGCACAGATCATCGAGCTCGCGGCCACGACCCATGTACTTGGCGCGCTCGTCGATCGGCTGCCGATCCGCCTTGCTCAGGCCCTTGCCCAGCGCGACATGGGCGGGACGGCCCTTGCGGTAACGGCGCTCGGCACGCGCGGCCACACACTTGCGACACGCCCACCGCACACCGATCGCGGTCGCGGCCACCGTCGCCAGCCCGCCGCCGACGAGGGTGCCCAGTGCGGCGGTGGCCTCACCGGTCCACGCAATATCGTGGGTGGCCATCAGGTGCCAGCCCAGCGCGACGGGGTTCTTCAGCGGCACATCCTGTGCCGGGCCGCCGTACATCGGGGCCGCCCACACCGCTGCACCGGCCAGCTCGATCAACGACGGCACCCCCACCGCCAAACCGAGCGCCGCGCCGTACTGCGCGTTCTCGCCGCTGGACATCGACGGGGCCTTCTGACTGCGGTCCATCAGGCCACCGCCTCAGTGCTGGTGGTGGCTTCGATGTAGACGCGCTGGGCGGTGGCGTAGTTGCAGCCCAGCTGGCGGCCGATCTCCGACCACGACAGTCCCTCACCGTCCCGCAGCTCGATCACCTGCGTCAGGAACTCGGC
>NZ_LZMK01000283.1:0-523 GCF_001665865.1 Nocardia sp. 852002-20019_SCH5090214
TACGCGATGTAGAGCCGGTCGCGGGACTGCGGCACCGGCAGGCAGGTGCGCGGCAGCACGTGCGCGGAATTCAGGGCGATGACCCGGGTCTCGTAACCGAGGTCCTGGATCTCGCGCAGCCACCGATGCCGGTCGTCCCACTTCCAGCACTGCACGACGTTTTCCATCACCCCGGCCAGCACCGGCTTGCCGCGCGCGGCCATCGCACGCAGATACCGGGGAATCTGCTCGACCAGCGCGCGGCTGCGCCCGGACGCCGGATCCTCGACGATGCCGAGTTCCTCGTCGAACCGGTACTGGTTGCTCTGGTCGAAGTAGCGTTTCTGTCCCTTCGCGTCCGTCCATTCCGGGCACGCCGGGCTCGCCCAGAACATCTCGGTCGCGGGCAGCCGCGTCAGGTCGATCTCCCTGACGTCGCCGGGCGGAAGGTGTTCCACCGTGGGGAAATTCAGCTCGTGCACCGCCACACAGACCGGGTTGTGGTTGGCCGCGATCCGGCCCGTGAGACCGGGCATCGGCCGCG
>NZ_LZMK01000284.1:0-606 GCF_001665865.1 Nocardia sp. 852002-20019_SCH5090214
ACCGCTCGAAACCGCTTCCGAGGCAGCCGATCACGAACCGGAGATCTACCCGTGGAAGGCCGCTCCATCGCATCTGAAGACCCGCCGCCAGCTCCGGGCGGCGGGCCTGGCCCCCGGAGGCCATGCCCCGGTCGCGCAGACCGAAACCCGCCGCCGTGGCCGGCGACTGCTGGCCTACCTCTACGACGCACGACTGGCGGTACCGAAACGCACCGCCAGCCCGGCGCAGCTGCTCGCGGTCGCCAAAGCCATCCGCGAGCACCAGGCCCGCGCCGCCGAGCGCCACGGCTACGACCGTGACGAGCTCACCACCACCGAAGCCCCAGGTCCGGGCTGGAGGCCCGCGCCGCCCGCGCGCGAATCCAGCGTGATTACGACAAGGCCCGCGCCCACGGCACCGGCGCGGTGGAAATGCTCGATGTGGCAATCGATCACCAGCTCGGATACGCCGCCGAGAATCTGCAGCAGATCGCGTGGGGCAACCGGTGGTCGCTGACGGGATCGCTGGCCGAGGCGCTGACCTGGCACGAGAACTCCGAGATCGCGGCCGAGAAACTCGACGAGCTGCGGAACGCTTTCGCCGACCAGTGGGGTGTGGTCATCGAC